>NZ_CBFHHX010000023.1:0-5446 GCF_965655845.1 Candidatus Salinivivens marinus | reverse complement strand
CCAGGGTGACCGGTATGCCAGTAAAAATTTTCTTCTCTCTTCTTACCAGTCATCTGAATTTTCTCAGCATTAACGACGATTACATTATCGCCACAGTCCATGTGCGGCGTGAAAGAGGCCTTGTGTTTACCGCGCAAACGCATAGCTATAATGGACGCTAAACGGCCAAGTACTATGCCATCTGCATCGATTAAGATCCATTTCTTTTCTATGTCTGCTGGAGTTGCAGTATATGTCTTCATTTAATACAACCTTGCTATTACTAAAATATTTAAGCAGTTCGATCAGGCGGTTATACCGCCATCACAGGCAAGGTCAAGTACAATAAATTAAATATTTTTATTTAAAAACATATAGTTAAAAATATGGTAATATAATACCGTAGTAATTTTGCTTAAAACGCGTGCTGTTTGAAAGAACCTACCATTACGATATTAGGCATCCAGCTCTGCATCCCAATACAAAAAGTCCATCCAACTTTCATGCAAATAATTAGGGGGAAATTTTCTTCCAACATTCATCATCTGATGAGGCTCAGGACGTACGGGTTTACGCCGCAGATGAAGTCCAGAATTTTGAAGTGTTTTCGACCCCTTTTTCAAATTACATGGACTACAAGCCGCAACTACATTTGCCCAATTAGTAGTTCCACCGTGGGACCGCGGCACTACATGGTCAAACGTCAAATCACCTTTGGATCCGCAATATTGACAAGAAAACTCATCTCTAAGAAAAAGGTTAAATCTGGTAAATGCTACTTTTTTTTGAGGCCTAACATAATCCTTCAATACGACTACCGATGGTATTTTTATACTTATTGATGGACTATTCACATAATCATCGTACTCGGCCACAATATCGACTCTTTCCATAAATGCAGCTTTTACTGCATCTTGCCAACACCACAAAGAGAGAGGGTAATAAGAAAGAGGTCTGTAATCAGCGTTGAGAACTAATGCGGGATTGTTTTTGGTAGACGTAGGATGCCTTACGAATTCATTCCTAAAGTCTGCCTCCATACGAATGCCCCCTAGCAGTCAATTTCCCTTGCGGATGACTATATATTGAGTTTAGCTCCTGGCAACCCCCATTTTGTGGCACATTCTAAAAAATCTAAATTATATATTTTTTCCTTTAAAAACCTAACTGGTCGCGTAAGAACGCTAATGAAACACCCAACCCATCAGGAGCTATTCCATGCCCAGTACCTTTTTGAATATGAGCATAAACGTCTTTGAATCCTGCCGCCTGTAATCCTTCCACCCCCTCGGGCATTGATCGTGGCGGTACGACCTCATCCTGATCGCCATGTACAAACACCACTGGCATATGGCTAACCACCTCGTCAACGAGAATTTCCGGCTCTAATAGTCGACCAGAAATCGCCACAACACCCGCCACAGGATCTTCTCTTCTAGGAGCAACATGCAATGCCATCATTGTGCCTTGAGAGAATCCAAACAAGGCTAATTGCTCCGGTAAAATATCTTCATCGACCATTAAAGCGTCAAGGAACGCATTCAAATCATCAACAGCTGACAGCATCCCCTTTTTGCTCTCCTCCTCACTTGAACCATCGATCCAAGGTATAGGAAACCACTGGTAACCCATTGGACTTCCGGCACAATTCTCAGGAGCATCAGGGGATACAAA
The DNA here is from genome assembly GCF_965655845.1 of Candidatus Salinivivens marinus. NCBI lineage: Bacteria > Pseudomonadati > Pseudomonadota > Alphaproteobacteria > Rhodobacterales > Paracoccaceae > Candidatus Salinivivens > Candidatus Salinivivens marinus. The sequence goes on along the minus strand of NZ_CBFHHX010000023.1, from coordinate 3,793 downwards.
TAATGTATCAGGCAAATGCTCGGCTAAAGGTTCTGCCAATCCTAGTAAATCATCCCCATTTGCTCCATACCCATGAAGAAAAACCACAACCGAACGCAGCTCACCAGACTTTGGAGCAATGCGTTTAGATTTCAAAACACGCGTCATACTATGCCTTCTCTATTTTTTGCAAAACTATAATAATCCCATAATAAAAGTGCTGCGACAGATCGCCATGGAGACCAGTCCGTTGACAACTGTCTTAGCTCACCTTCAGTTGGACGCTCACCAAGTGAGAATAATATTCTTGCACTTTCTTTCAAAGCAAGATCTCCCGCCGCAAAAATATCCGCCCTCTTTAAACTAAACATGGCATAAATCTCAGCAGTCCAGACACCAATTCCAGGAACTTCTGTCAAAATCCTTATAACTTCATCATCACTCTTTCGCCGGAGCGCTATATAATCCAAATCTGCTGCTGCTAACGCTTTTGCATACCTAATTTTTTGTCGACTGAGGCCGACAGAATTCAAGCGCTCCTCATTAGTCTTCAAAATTCGATTAGGATCTAAAAAATTTTCAATTTCCAGTCGAGACCAAATGGCCTTTGCCGCAGCAACCGAAACCTGCTGACTCACAATTGCCTGCAATAAGGTTTGAAATCCATCTGGCCTTAAACGTAGTTTGGGCATTCCAGTATGCTCTAGTACATATTCAAAGCGTGGTTCACAGGAAGTAAGTGCGTCAATAGCTTGAGCTAAGATTTCATCAGACTCAATCAGAATTCTTTTCGTCATAAATTATGATCCATCCATTTAAATATTCCTTGAATCGTATCAATTCCATTGCCCCATGACTTTTCAGGCCTTTCTATCATTATTACTGATATATTAATAGCACGTGCGGCTTCTACTTTGGCAAAACTACCTTCACCTCCCACATTTTTTATTACTAAGATATCTATTTTAAGCGACCTAAATAAACTTATTTCATCTTTTAATGAAAAAGGAGGATCGCCGTAAATAAACTTACCGTTATCTAATGGGCAGTGCATTTTAACCTTGCCAAGTCTTCTAATAAAAAATTTAGAACTTAAAAGTTTGGAAAATTTTTCCAACCCAATTCGCCCAGTTGCTATGAACACATTTGATCCATCAGGAATTGTTTTCGCTGCCTCATCCAATGTTCGCACGCTAGTCCAGTTATCATCAATCGTTGGGGTCCAAGGAGGTCTTAAAAAATGAGTATGCTTTATGTTTGCTAATTTAGAGGCTCTCTGACGAAGTTCAGTACTTTCTTTGTCAAATGGATGGCTAGCATCAATAAGAGCTTCAATGCCGTTTTCGATCAAAAAACGATGAAAGAATTCCTCATTTTTCAAAGAAGATATTTCCCCTGCAACCTTTAAATTCGCACGAAGACGAGATCTCTTATCTACAAAAATATGAACGTTGAATTCTGCACGAAGACCTAGTTCCGTAGCCAGTTGTAAACCATCTCCAGTTCCAACCAATATAAGAATATTTACACTCATAGATCGCATTTACCTTTTTAGAACTGGCTTTACGTTTTCAGACCTTATAAACGTGTCTAGTCGCATATATCTCAAGAGTTAAACATAATGTTTAAAGATGATGAAAATAGTTTGGCACGTCGGAATTTGATCATTCTGATTTTAGCACAAGCAACCGTTGGAAACCAAATGGTTATGATTTTTATCGTAGGCGGACTAGCGGGTCAGTCATTAGTAACTAACCCTTGTTTTGCAACCTTACCAATATCATTAATTGTAATGGGATCCATGCTATCCGCAAATCCATTATCCCTTATAATGCAGAAATACGGAAGGCGTGCTGGATTTTTACTTGGAACACTTGGTGGGGCCTTAGGTGGCATTATCGGGTGCATCGGACTTTATTTATCTGATTTTTCAATATTCCTGATCGGAAGCTTTTTAAGTGGTATTTATATGTCCGCTCAAGGTTTTTATCGGTTTGCCGCTACGGATACTGCATCCAAAGGCTTCAAACCAAAAGCAATTTCATATGTTATGGCTGGTGGCTTAATTTCGGCAATTATTGGACCTCAGCTCGTTAAACTCACTTCCAGCAGTCTAATAATACCCTTTTTGGGAACATATTTAACTGTAATTTTGTTAAACTTGATTGGAGCCTTTTTGTTTTTATATCTAAAAATACCACTCCCAAGACCTGAACAAAATAAACATTATGGAAGTAGGTCTTACAGTCAAATACTGAAAACACCGGAATTACTTGTTGCTATAATTTGTGCAATGGTAGCATACGCTCTTATGAATTTAGTAATGACATCAACACCGTTGGCAGTAGTAGGCTGTGGCTTTACTGAGAATAACGCGGCCGATATAGTGTCAATGCATGTTTTGGCGATGTTTATTCCATCTTTCTTTACTGGTCACCTTATAGTTCGGTTTGGAAATATTAAGATAATTAGTGCCGGACTATTGATACTAAGTGCTTCAGGGATCGTGGCATTGTCCGGAATAAGTTTAGCGAACTTCTCAATCGCTCTAGTCTTATTGGGGATCGGGTGGAATTTTGGATTTATAGGAGCAACAAGCCTTTTAGCAAATTCACATGCGCCAGAAGAGCGCGGTAAAATACAAGGATTTAATGATTTTATAGTTTTTGGAGGAGTTACGGTAGCTTCCCTTGCCTCAGGGGGACTGATGAATTGTGCGGGCAGTTCAGCAGCCTCTGGATGGAATGCAGTAAATATCGCAATGCTTCCATTTTTGATCCTAGCTGGTTTAGCAATTTTATTTTTATCCCAAAACAACAGGACAAATAATACTATTTAGAACGTCTTCAAAAAAGCTTTCATAACAAAAGTAAGTGTCATTCGCCGATTTTCCAACTTTGCGACGGTGCTATCTATTTTTTCAAGATTTTTCGAAATCGCACTTAAAATTTTCTTACTTTTCCAACCAGTAAATAAAACCCACTGCTCTTGTTCTGTGAAGTCATACCATTTTATTTTAGCAATTTCTAAGTTCTCTAAGGAAATGTTGCACTGCTCCTCAATTTCATTAGTTGGCAGTCCAGAAATTGGCACCTTACCCGCTTTTTTGAGGCCAGGGGTCGCCATCAGATAGTTAGCCAAGGCGATAGCCATGCATGCATTTTGGAAATCTTTTTCATTTTTTCCTCGTTCATACCCAGCTGCCACTCGAAACAGGATAACAGTTGTATCAAATAAATATTTTTTCAGCTCAATGAAGTCTCTAAACTTATTAGAATATACGTCCCACTTTCTTGCGTTAACGAATACTTTCAACTCTTCTGCCTGAATTTTTCCAATACATTTGGACAAAGGAGTTGCCACAGAATGTTTTCGTACCGCTTTCTCACCTATTATCTCGTCAAGAGCATCTAACCACCACTGCAGTCGAATTTCTGCAATCATTGGTTCTTTGGTGATATAGGGAGCCCTAGAAATTTCAACATTAAACGCAAAAATTACGAAATAGTAAGGCCTAAGCTTTTCTGGAGCGGCCATAATACTTCGAAATCTCTGCGGGTCACTTTTCTGTAAAAGAGAAGCACAAAATTTTACATCTTCATCAAAAATCATACAGTTAATTTACTAAAAAAACCTCAACTAAGTTCTGGGATTCAGACAGAGAAGTTAAGGGAAGTTAAAAATCTCTTAAAATTTTCCAATTCATTGCATCTATCAGTGCGTCAAAACTTGCATCAACAATATTTGCAGAAACACCTACAGTAGCCCAACGTCTTCCCGTACTGTCCTCACTATCAATGACCACTCTTGTTAC
>NZ_CBFHHX010000022.1:0-5721 GCF_965655845.1 Candidatus Salinivivens marinus | reverse complement strand
ACTTCAATGGATTAACTGGTGGCTTTTTGACAACTTTTGGTGCAGCCTTTTTGCGTTGCGCCTCTACTTGTTTAACTCTATTCATTTCCATCATATTCGCTGCAAGCTCTTTTTGCAAAACAATAAGTTGATCAACTTTATTTTCCAAAACCATAAATTGCTTATAGGTTACTATATTGTCTCCGCCATCCATTTCACCATCTTCTTCCGATGGGTCAGGTTCAAAGAATTTTTGTATTCCCCTTATTTGATCCGAAAGCGCCATCTGGGTCAGATCAGATTGAGTTTTTAGGTCTACCAGCGTGGTTTCAGCAAACTCCTTTATCACTCGCTCAGTATCCTGAACGCTCAGTTTAATCGCTTGATTATACTTTCTCTCTGCCGCGGCTATGTCCTTTGACGCTTTTTCGGCAGCAGAACGAATATCGCCTAAAGAATTTTTAATTATTTCTTGATTTGCAGTATTGGATTCTACAGTTTTCACCGATTTATCCAACGTACTGACATTTTCAGTAAAAATTGCAAGGGATTCAATGGCCATGTTCGAGTTTGTTCTCAAGGTTCCTAATGCTTTGTAATACATCAAAAGCCCAGCCCCGAGGGATATAATTGCGGCCACAATGGCGCTTACAAAAATGATAAGAACGGACTGGTAGATCCGCTTTGCTTGTATGTTTACAACTTCAAACTGTTCGCGAACATTATTGAACTCTTCTGTAACGCCAGAAGCGGTATCAGCGGCATCTAATGCAACCTTTATACCATTTTCTAAATCTTTATCACCTGAACGTGTTGCCATTTTCTAACTTCTCTCGATCGGTTTTCTGACTTTTTTCAGTTTATAATAAGCACATTCCATGCCAGTTGCACTTTTAACCTGATAGTTTGGCAAAAGATGCGATTTAAATCCGAATTTTTTGCAACCCCACGGTCGTGCTGGATCGTGTGTCACAAAATAAAAGACACATTTGGCACAATTTATTGTCATTTGATTTTCTTTCTGTCATTCACAAATTTTTGAATTTGGAACCGAAACGTAGCTATAAAAGCCAATATACTACCAAAACCCACCAACATTGCCTTAATAGTTTGTCCATCCAGATAGAAAGCCCTTGCGGCGCTAGCTAGCCAAATGGACATTACTAGAAACACTAAGGTTGAAATTAATTGACCAATGGATGATTTACGAGGTCTCAATTTTTTACTCCTTAACAGGCTTTCCGAATTCATCAAAAATAAAGTCAGATGGTATTTCTGGCTCTTGCAACGCAGTATTTACTCCTCGCTCTAATTGATAAACATATGCCAAAATGGAAGCCACTGCTGAATAAAGCTGCTCCGAAATAGCAAATCCGATACTGCCGGTATAAAACAGTGCACGAGCCAGCAGTGGAGATCTCACTACGGATATTGAATTTAATTCGGCTTCCTCTATGACCCTAAACGCCATCGCGTCTTTCCCCATTGCTATAATTATTGGTGCATCATTTTCAGTTGGCTCATATTTAATCGCTACTGCAAAATGGGTTGGGTTTGTAATTACAACACTTGCATCTTTTACATCATTTATCGCTTGAGCCTGTTCGGTAGCACGTTGACTCGCTTCCATCTGCAATCGTCTCATTCGCGCTTTGACCTCTGGTGACCCTTCACTCTCCTTTGATTCTTCCTTTAAATCTTGTCGGGACATTCTTAATTTTTCCATCCAGGTATGTCTGCTCCACAAGTAGTCACCTATGCCAATGGCAAAAAGCACTAGGACAATCACAAAAATAAATGTCAGTAAGGACCGGTAAAGTATCTCTAAACTCTGATTAAGCACACCGGCACTTAGGTAAATTAGGTTGGGCAAAGTAAACCATAGAAATCCTAAAACGAGACCTGTCAAAAATACAACTTTGGCGATTGATTTAATTAACTCAACTAAGCCTTTGACTGAAAAAATTCTTCCCAGACCCTTTATTGGATCAAGCTTATTCCATTTAAAACCAACAGCTTTTGAACTGATACTAAGACCGCCACCAACAATTGTTTGCATCAAAAGAATTCCAAAAAAACAAGGTACCGCAAAAAACGCAGCGCCAAAAATTATAAGACGGAAACCCTGCCAAGAATTATAAAAATTTGTACTAAGAAGCTCTTCTGGATGCGAAAATGAAAATAACGTCGACCATGTTGTTAATAAGTTACTTGCAAAAAAACCTAAGACTGCAATTACTAGAAGTCCCACGGCGCTAGTTGCAAAAACAAACATCTCTTTCGAAGATAAAATATCCCCATCTTCTCTAGCCTTTTCTAATCGCCGCTGCGTGGGCTCCTGGGTTTTTTCCTGTGTCTGATCGTTCTCAGCCATCGCCCAGATCTCCTAATACACCTTTTACAATACCGATTGCTTCATCAATCAACTCAGCAAACACAAACTGAAGAGCATCCACTGAAAAATATAATGCGAAGAAAGTTCCCAGGATTGTCATTGGAAAGCCAAAAGAAAATAGGTTCAATTGCGGCGCAGACTTTGTTATGAAACCTATTCCAATATTCATAAAAAATAGAATACTTACGATAGGCAAAACAATCACCACGGCAGTTTTAAAAAGAAAATTGGTAGATGATAGTGAGTTTTCTATAATTTTTTTATACTCTACCATGCCCCCTATTGGCATACTCTCATAACTAAGGAAAATCATCTCAAAAATTACTAGATGACCATTCAATGAAAAAAATAGAACTAATAAAAATAATGAAAAAATTTGGCTGATTACTGGCGATTGGGCGCCACTTGACGGATCAACCTGAGAGGCAAAAGCCAGGCCTGAAGTTGCGGCAATCTTTTCACCAGCCAATATAACAGTACCAAAGCATATAGAAAGAACCATACCACAAGAAAGCCCTATAAATACTTCCTGCAAGATTATCGGAAGTAAATCTATGCCGACTAATATTTCTAATGGTGGTAATTTAATATTTGTTAGGACCCATACACCAATCCCAAATGAAAAAACAATTCTTACAGGTAAAGGGACCATACGCGATCCAAAAAAAGGAGAGGATAAAAGAAAAGACCCTACTCTTAAAGTCGATAGTAATAACAGTAAAAGGTACACTGGTATACTCTGCAAACTAATACCCGCATAACTTCCAACTTGCTCCACTCTAAATTCCTTTCAATGCTATCTCTTCAAAGATGAACATAAAGTAGTCAGTCATAGTGGACAAAGTATAACTGGCGAATAATGCCATTGCACCCAAGACAACAAATAACTTTGGAACAAAACTCAGTGTCATTTCTTGAATTGAGGTAGCGGCCTGAATAAGTCCGATAAATAGACCTATACCAAGTGCTATTGCCAGGATCGGACCAGCGGTCATTATGATTTGCCAAAATGCAAGACTTAAATACTGAACGTTCTGATCATAGGCCATTTATTTCACTCCACCAAGAAAGTTGCGGACAATGACCCAACAGTCATCGACCAGCCATCCACCAAAACGAAAAGTAGCAATTTGAAAGGGAGTGAAATTAACATTGGTGACAACATCATCATACCCAGAGACATGAGAATAGATGCTATAACCATGTCAATCACAAGAAACGGCAAGAAGATCAGGAAGCCAATCTCAAAAGCTGTTTTCAGCTCAGATGTTATAAAAGCAGGCAAGACAATGGAGATTGGAATTGACTGTTTATCATTGAATGGACCAGAACCGGAAAGATCTGCAAACATATTTATTGTATCAACTCTGGTGTTGGAAACCATAAACTCCTTTAAGACTGATAAACCTTGGTTCATAGCCATTTCTGTTGATAAGTTTCCATCCAAGTATGGAGTCAGAGTTTCTAAATACAAAACCTCAAAAATGGGGCTCATAATGTAAAAACTTAGGAATAAAGCGATTGCTATCAGAACTTGGTTTGGAGGGGTTTGCTGCGTTCCAAGAGCCTGCCTTAAAATTGACAAAACGATGATTATTCGAGTAAAAGCTGTCATGCCAAGAACCAAAGATGGCAAAACTGTCAAAGCGGTCATTAGTATTAAAATTTGTAATGATAGTGAGTATGTTGTCTCACCATTTACGCCGGTCGCTGTTGTGAGGGCAGGTAAACCAAGAGCACTCAAATCCTGAGCATAGCTCACATTTGTCACCATCATTAGGGCAAGCATCCCACAGAGTATAAATTTGAGATGGCTAAACCAATTCATCACTATATGCCTCAACATCATTGATAATTTTATTGGGATTAAGGGGGACAATTGCTGCTGATGAATTCTTACAGCAAACTATTAAAAATGACTCTCCGCCTGCATTTACAATATTCAACTGAGAAGTTTTAGATAGATTTAATCTAGAAACCACTTTCAAGCTGCTGATTGTTTTATTGGTTTTGGGATTAGCCCTGTAACGGACGTAAAGATAGATTTGAACTGCCATAAGGGCACCCAAAAATAAAATTACCATTGCAATTTTTTCGTACGTCATAAAAAAACCCCTAATTCAAAGGGGTTTTGCAACTGTTATACCAATTACTTTTTTATAACTAAAATCAATGTGTTAGGAGTTCACACCAAGTTGTTCAATAAACTGACATATGAAAAAATTAATATCAGATGCTCTCCATTCGTTTTTCAGGGTCGACTATTTCTCCAAAACGCACTCCAAAGCGCTCGCCAATCATAACCACTTCACCTTTGGCAATCTTTGTATTGTTAATAAGTATATCCAGCGGATCACCAGCCAATCGCTCAAGCTCAACCACGGAACCCTCATTTAATCGAAGCAAGTCACGAATTGTTATTTCAGTCCGACCAACTTCAACTGTTAACTCAACATCTATATTCTCTAAGACTTTCAGGTTCTCGATACCTTCAGACTTTATCTCAGCTTGTTCTTCCTCAGCCATCTTTTTCCTCGCTCATTTTTACTCTCTTTTTCATTGATATTGCAGCATTCGGACCAACTTTACCAATATCGGCAAAAAATACTTTTTCTCCAGCAACTTTGACTAAAACATTCTCCGGAGTTGCCATTGCGAAGACATCTCCCTCGGTAGATTTCATTAATTTTCCAATTGATGTTTTTGGATTTCCTATTTCAGCTGTTAAGGTAAGAGGTATCGACAATACTGCATTCTGCAGTCTTTCCTTCCAGGTTCTATCATCTTGTGCGAATTCATTCTGAACTCTCGAACGCAGCTGCGAAGAAATTGGTTTCAGTGTCTGCAGTGGATAAACAACATCGAAGCTCACAGGATCATGGTTTGGCATTTGCACCATAAAGGCACAAACAATGACCGTATCTGCCCCATCAACAAAAGAAACAAACTGGATGTTCTCTTCTCGAGATTGAACCTCGAATTTTGTTTGAAGCATATCCTTCCAGGCCGCTTCCATCGAAGCGTTCATCCCTTCTGTGATAATTTCGATTATCCGCTGCTCTGTCGCTGTAAATTCTCCTTGCTGTGTAAATAAAGACTGAACTTTAGATCCGCCATAATAAGAGTTGGTTAAATGAGACACAAAGGGTGCCTCAATAACGAGTAAGGCATTACCTCTAAGTTCTTCAATACGACTGTTGGTAACACTTACAAAATTATCACAACTTTCAACATACTCATCGAAAGATTTTACCTCAGGGGGAAAAGAAGAAATTCGAGGCATAATACGAAGCATTGGTAAGAAGACAGATCTTGTAAATCTACAAATCTTTTCATTTATCATTCGA
>NZ_CBFHHX010000021.1:0-5851 GCF_965655845.1 Candidatus Salinivivens marinus | reverse complement strand
AAATATACATTGTATCCTTGATAATATTTAGTCAGGAATAAAGAAAAGGAATTTGTATTGTCCGAAGCTCTTTTAGTTATTGATGTTCAAAACGACTTTTGTCCAAAAGGCGCTCTTGCTGTTGCTGGAGGTGACACGATAGTTCAGCCAATTAATGCAGCGATGGACAAATTTAGTACAGTAGTTTTAACCCAAGATTGGCACCCTAATGATCATAAATCATTTGCCTCGTCTCACGAAAACAAAAAACCCTTCGATATTGTTGAAATGTTGTACGGTGATCAAGTTCTTTGGCCTGATCATTGCATTCAAGGTTCGATGGGTGCAAGATTCCATCCAGATTTAAACCACACAAGGGCCGATGTTATTATCCGTAAGGGTTCAAATCCTGCGGTAGATAGTTATTCTGCTTTTTTTGAGAATGACAAAGTTACCCCAACAGGTTTGCATGGATATTTAAAAAACCGTGAGGTGACTAAGTTAACTTTAGTAGGTCTTGCTACTGATTACTGTGTAGCTTTTTCAGCTTTAGATGCTGCAAAATTAGGATATGCTGTCACCGTTAGGCTTGATATGGCTCGTGGGATAGATTCTGATGGTTCGCTGAATGCAGCGATAGATGAGATGTCAAAAGCAGGGGTTAACTTGGTAAATGGTTGATATAGCCACTAGGGTTTGGAACCACAAATGGAAGATAGACCCCATTGTGCGGTCCCTAATAGATACAGATTTCTATAAACTTTTGATGTGTCAATCGATCTACCGGAACAAGCCCAACACAAATGTTACTTTCAGTTTGATTAATCGTTCTTCGAATATTTTATTGGCAGAGCTCGTGGATGTGGGTGAACTACGAGAGCAATTAGATCACATTAGAAGCTTATCGCTGACTCGCGGGGAAAGTACATGGTTACGGGGTAATACGTTTTATGGCAGACGCCAAATGTTTAGATCTGACTTTATGGAATGGTTTGAGGGGTTGAGGCTTCCACCGTATCATTTAGAAAAAGTTAAGGGTCAGTACGAACTTACATTTGAGGGCAGTTGGCCAGAGGTAATGTTATGGGAGGTGCCCGCTTTATCAGTTCTAATGGAACTGAGGGGGAGGGCAGTTCTTGACACAATGGATCGCTTTGAGCTCCAGATTTTATATGCGAGAGCGATGACAAAGCTTTGGGAAAAGATAGAGAAACTAAAGGGGCTAAAAAACTTAAAGATTGCCGACTTTGGCACAAGACGACGCCATTCATACCTATGGCAAGATTGGTCAGTTCAGGCAATGCAGGAGGGTCTTGGAGAATCATTTATAGGTACGTCCAACTGCTCCATCGCGATGAAAAGAGATATTGAGGCGATTGGAACAAATGCGCACGAGCTTCCAATGGTATACTGTGCATTGGCTGAGAGTGATGAAGAGTTAGCGATGGCCCCATACAAGGTGTTAGAGGACTGGCGTGAAGAACATGATGGGAATTTAAGAATTATTTTGCCAGACACTTATGGTACTGAAGGGTTTCTAAAAAATGCCCCAGACTGGCTTTCGAGTTGGACCGGAATGCGGATAGATAGTGGAGATCCGAGACTTGGGGCAAGAAGGGCGATCAAATGGTGGCATTCAAAGGGAGAAGATCCGAAAGAAAAACTACTCATTTTTTCTGATGGCTTGGATGTTAATCAGATTTTGGATTTGCATCAGGAGTTTTCTAAAGAGGTAAATGTATCCTTTGGGTGGGGTACAAATTTAACCAACGATTTTAGGAATCTAGTAAGTGGGGGTCGACTGGATGCATTCTCTTTAGTTTGTAAAGCAGCATCAGTAAATGGGCGCCCTACTGTAAAACTTTCTGATAATCCAAATAAAGCCACTGGGCCTCTAACCGAGATCGAGCGATACAGGCGCGTTTTTCTTGTTGGCGCTCAGGAAGCATCACGAATCGATATTTAGCTTTAGAAATGGTCATTACTCAAAGTTATTAGCAGTACCAAGTGTGTTCAAACTACTGATATACATATTTGCGCATGGTAAGATGTAAAAACTTGAGATCTTATTGGTAATAATAAAAGTTTTTCTTGAATTATGGACCGCGGTAAACAACAATCAATATGTCAGCGAAGGTTTTATTATTTTATAATGACAAAACCAGCACTTTGAAATTGGGAGATTTTAAATGAAAAAAGAGGATTATCTGAAAAATCAGGAACTTAAATATAAGCTCGGTGTAATAGATCGCCGCCAGTTTATTACCTCAGCAATTGCTACAGGGGTAGCGGTTCCTACAGCTCTTGGTTTAGCTAATCAATTGCAAGCAGCAACACCGAAAAAGGGTGGTAAGTTTAGGATGGGTATCGCTCATGGCTCTACCACTGATACTCTTGATTCGGGGACGTCAGAAAACCATTATACACTTATAAATGGCTATACGTTTGGAAACCACCTCACCGAAGTGGGTAATGATGGACAGTTAATTCCAGAGCTAGCAGAAAGTTTTGAGTCTGATGATGGTAAGCGATGGGTCTTTGATTTACGACAAGGTGTGGAATTCCATAATGGAAAAACTATGACGTCAGAAGACGTTATTGCCTCATACAATCACCATATGGGTGAAGACTCTGGTTCAGCAGCTTCAGGGCTGTTAACAGCAGTAAAATCTTTAACTGCCGACGGGAAAAATCGCGTAATTTTTGAACTGGAAAGTGCAAATGCAGACTTTCCATTTATAGTAAGCGACTATCACATTTCGATCCGCCCAGCGGGTGATATGACTTCGGGAGTTGGGACTGGTGGCTACATACTCCAATCTTTTGACCCTGGCGTGAAGTCTGTTCTAAAGCGTAATCCCAACTATTGGAAAGAGGGCAGAGCGCACTTTGATGAAGTAGAGCTAATATCAATTATTGACCCTACAGCTCGTCAAAATGCTCTAATGAACGGTGAAATTGATGCAATGGACCGCGTAGACTTGAAAACGATCAATCTCTTCAAGCGCAACCCGGATATCAACATCATGGATATTACTGGTACGGCCCACTATACATTTCCAATGAGGCTCAGCGTAGATCCATTTGGTGATTATGATTTAAGAATGGCTTTAAAATGGTCAATCCGTCGTCAGGAATTAGTAGACAAAATACTTCTTGGCTATGGTGCAGTTGGTAACGACCATCCAATTTCAACTGCAAACCGATTCCACAATGCCGACCTGCCTCAGCGTGAATTTGATGCAGATAAGGCAGCTTATCATTATAAGAAGTCTGGTCATTCTGGAAAAATTCAATTGTCGGCTTCAGACGCAGCATTTGCAGGGGCAGTTGATGCGGCTCAACTAATGGCTAACTCTGCTGCTGAAGCAGGGATTGATATAGAGGTTATTAGAGAGCCTCGTGACGGTTACTGGTCAAATGTCTGGAATAATGATGCCAAAGGATGGTGTGCATGTTACTGGGGTGGACGGCCAACTGAAGATTGGATGTTTTCTGCCGCTTACACGAATGACACAGACTGGAATGATACGGCTTGGAAAGGTACTGATGCATCTGCAAAATTTAACGCACTTGTTAAAGAAGGGCGAGCGGAGTTGGATGACAATAAGCGTAGAGAAATCTATGCTGAATGTCAGCGCTTGATTTATGATGATGGTGGTACAATCTGCCCACTCTTCAATAATTATGTAAGTGCGAATTCAAAAGCAATTGCTACAGAGGAAAACATCGCCGGTAACTGGGATAGTGACGGCGCGAAGTGTGTTGAACGTTGGTGGTTTGCCTAATTGAGTTCATGAATTAAAGCGGGCCAGCAACGTTTTGCTGGCCCTCATTAGATTTACGTTTATCTAAAATTAAGGCGGTACTATTTGCACCCTGTTATAAGAACAATCTTAGAGCGAATTGCTCTTGGAATAGCTACTCTTTTTGTCGTTTCTTTAGTAATTTTTTCCGCCATTGAGTTGCTGCCTGGTGATTTCAGCCAGGTTATTCTCGGTCAGTCAGCCACGCAGGCAAATATGGCAGCTATATCCAAAGAATTAGGCTTGGATCAGCCTCCCCATTTACGCTATCTCCAATGGATCGCGGGTGCCGTTCAAGGAGATTTGGGAACTTCGTTTTCTGGTAGGAATGCTTCAGGCGTTGATCGCTCAAGGGAAGTCATTGATTTAATCGCACCAAGGCTTTCTAATACGCTGTTTTTGGCTTCAATGACGGCGATTATAGCGGTTCCTATCTCATTGGTTTTGGGGGTAACTAGTGCACTTTACAGGAACTCATTTTACGACCGATCAGTAAATACAGCTACACTTACGACAATATCTTTCCCTGAATTTTTTGTTGCTTATATCTTGATTCTAACACTCTCCTCTCTTTGGCCGATCTTCCCGTCTCTCGCTAATGTTGATGCAGATACAGTGCTGAGTGAGAGAATCTATAAGAGTGCTTTGCCGGCGCTCACGCTTACACTTGTGATAGTTGCTCATATGATGCGGATGACTAGAGCAGCAATTATTAATTTATTGGCAAGTCCCTATATTCAAATGGCACGACTTTCAGGGGCATCTCAATCAGAAATAATAATTAAGCACGCTCTTCCAAATGCGTGGGCTCCGATTGCAACGGTAATTGCATTTAATCTTGCCTATTTAGTGGTAGGCGTGGTTGTTGTTGAAGTAGTTTTTGTTTATCCGGGCGTGGGACAACTTATGGTCGACGCCGTTGCTACTAGAGATATTCCAGTAGTACAAGGATGTGCTCTCATTTTTGCAATCACTTATATTTTGTTAAATCTTTTAGCAGATATCATAGGTATTATTACTAACCCAAGGTTATTGCACCCAAAATGAAAACTGATAGTGAAACATATTCCGCCCTTGGTGAAGTTGGTGATTTTCAACAAAGACGAACGCGCTGGGCTCGGATAAGGTTAGATCTGGCAAAATCTCCAATGACTGCAAAGTTCGGTCTATTGGTAATTTTGATATATGTTGTCGTTGCATTGTTTGCTCCGTTGATTGCACCGCATGGCGAAGCAGAAGTTTTCCCTATACCTTACGCCCCATGGAGTTCAGAGTTTATATTTGGAACTGATCAAATAGGCCGTGATATTTTTTCAAGGCTAATTTATGGAGCTAGGAATACGGTTGGCATAGCAGTCGCAACAACCGCGCTTGCTTTTATTATCGGGGGTATTTTGGGTTTGGCTGCTGCGATTGCGAGGGGGTGGCTTGATCAGCTTCTAAGCCGTACTGTTGATGTTTTGATGGCGATTCCAAGTTTAATTTTTGCACTAGTCTTGTTATCAATTTTTGGTTCTACAGTAACCAATCTAATAATTATCATAGCCGTCTTGGATAGCACGCGTGTTTTTCGTTTAACTCGTGCTGTGTCTATTAACGTGGTGGTCATGGATTACGTAGAGGCCGCGAGATTACGTGGTGAAGGTTTGATCTGGATTATGCGAAGAGAGATTTTGCCAAATATAATGCCACCTCTTATTGCAGAATTTGGTTTAAGATTCTGCTTCGTTTTTCTAACCATTGCAGCATTATCGTTTTTAGGAGTGGGTATTCAACCACCCACCGCTGACTGGGGTTCAATGGTCCGTGAGAATGCATCGCTCATTCAATTTGCACAGTATGACATTAAGGCAGGTTTAACTCCCCTGTTGCCAGCCGCCGCTATTGCACTCTTAACTGTTGCAGTGAACTTCGTAGTTGATTGGTTTTTACATAAGACGAGCGGTATTCGAGATGAACAGTAAGAGTAAAAAGGGAGAAATTCTTCTCGAAATTAAGGGCCTCAAAATACAGGGCTTTTCTGATGAAAAATGGCATGACATTATAAATGGCGTGGATATTTCTCT
>NZ_CBFHHX010000020.1:0-6054 GCF_965655845.1 Candidatus Salinivivens marinus | reverse complement strand
GTCAAGTTATTCAGGGATGGGAGCAAGGTGTTCTGGGAATGCAAATTGGGGAGATCCGAACCCTTAATATACCACCAGAATTAGGTTATGGAGCAAGAGGAGCGGGAGGGTCTATTCCACCCAACGCTCGCTTAATCTTTGAGGTGGAACTCCTGTCTTTGGATAATCCTCCAAAACTAGAGCATGCAAGTGTGTTAGAATTTAAAGATGCGCAGAAAAAAGGTCAGTTAATAATTGATATCAGGCGACCAGAGGAGTGGGCTGAAACTGGCATTTTAGAAGGTGCACAGACTATTACTGCCTTTACAGAAAGTGGTGCTTTACATCCTGATTTTCAGCGCAAGTTTTTTCCTTTGATCGAAGATGAAAATACTCCCGTTTACCTTTACTGTAGGACTGGAAATAGAACAGGTACTTTAGGTAATGCTCTTGTAAATCAAGTTGGTTTAAGGAATGTAACTCACTTGAAAACAGGGATCGTTGGATGGAAGAAAGACGGACTTCTTACTGTGCCTTATAAATCAGACTAGTTAATTCTTAGGTATTCAAAATTTAAAAGTGTAGCGAATGACACCCAGAGGAGGTACGGAATGAACAAGTAAGCAGCTATCTTGTCTATTTTGTACGAACTTACAGTGTAACAAAGTATCGCGATCCACAGGAACAGAATTAATACCAGCGCTCCCAAGAGATCATATGCCCCAAAGAATACTGGTGTCCATAAAGTATTCAGGCACAGCTGTAGGGCCCAAAGTGCATAAGTTATACCTTTCAAATAATGAGGTTCTGCATTGATAATCCTAAAAGCACTAGTAGCAATAAAGATGTATAGAATTGTCCATACCGGTGGGAAAAGCCAGGAAGGTGGTGCAATGCTGGGCATGATCCAACCATTGGCATTTAGATCTCCAGCAAACCATACTGCGCCGCTCGCCGCAACAAATGTTGAAGCATATAGTAAGAGCCAAGTCAGTATGTTGATATATTTTTTCAAGAATTTTATTTATTGAGACCAATCATTAGCGATTTAGAGTGTGCCGCACAGAAGTCCATAAATTTTAATAAGTCACAACTTATCTACGTTTTTGTAATTCTCGAAGCCTTGATGACAAGATCGCCATGACCCCTCTTACAATCATATCGCCTTCATCAAGTTTCTTCTCAAATTCTTTTTGTGATACAAAAATTACTATACAATCACTTAATGCTTTCGCGGTTGCCATTCTCGGAGCAGTATCGATAACGCCCATCTCACCAAGTATTTCATTGGCTTTTAAAATAATATCTGGTTCGACCATTTCTTTATTTGTTGGAAAATATATTCCGACCTCTCCCGATCCAACAATATAAAGGCCATCAGCAGGCTCACCAGCTTTGAAAATGGTTTTGCCTGGTTTCATCTCAATTTTTTTCATTCACAACTTCAAAACCTGTCCATCTTTTGCCAAGTGGATACCGTTTGGTAAACTATTTCCAATTATATCTAATTCAGCATCTGTTCTGTAAGGAGCATGGTGCGAAATTATAATCTGTCCACAATTTATATCTGAAAAGAATTCCACGCCCTGCTCAAGAGAGGAATGACCCCATCCAGTCTTTGATTTTAACTCTTCTTCGGTGAACATTCCGTCCCAGATCACAATATCAGCATTTTTCGAAAAGTTTTTTAACTCATCAGCCTGAGAAGTTGTAAATTCGTTGTCGCAAAGAAATACACATTTCTTATCGTCCTTTGTTACACTATACCCATAGCTTCCACCGGGGTGGTTTAACTTAATTGCTTCTATATTGAAACCCACGCTCAAAGTCCTCTGAGCTTCACTAAAATTTGAAAAGGTCACGTTATCTAAGTTATCAAATATATCTAGGGGGAAAAAAACTCCAGAAAAGTAGCGTCTAATAATTTTGTTCAACTCTTCTGAGTCAACCAATGCGCTGGAAATAAAAGTCTTCGTCTCTGGCTTTAAAAGATATTTGTTGAACGCTAAACCCTGCAAATGATCGTGATGAAAATGACTGAAAAGAACTAGTATTTCTTTATTGGGATTCAAAATCGCATTTTGGAACCCTGAGCCAGTATCAAAAAATATTTGAAATTCATCCGTAATTAGTTCAAAGCAGGTGGTATTCCCACCGTATTTCATCATTTCACTAGATGAAACTGGAATTGATCCTCGGCAGCCATGTGTAATGAGTCTCATGACTGATACACGGGGTTTATTGAGAGAAGGGATGCTATTGATTTTTTATTTTCCATGCTCTGGATAGTATTCTAATTTTTCTGAAACCGTCAATCACATGTAAATCTGTTTGATTACAATTTAATCAATTTGTGAGCACGTTCCCTTATCTTACTGAACTGTACATAAAAACACTCGAGTGCATTCAGTTTTTGTTGCAATCCATTATTTATGCAATCTATTGTACAGCAACTCTTTCTTACTTCTCAGGATTTTTATATGGAACGGAAACTTTGCACTATACTGGCGTTAGATGTTGTCGGCTTTAGTAAAATGATGGCAACGGACGAGGACCAAACGTTAAAGGTTCTCAATAGTAGACGGGAATTTATTGATGCATGCATTAACGAGCACGGGGGGAGTATTTTTAATACGGCAGGTGACAGTGTTTTGGCTGAATTCTCAAGTCCGGTCAGAGCTGTAGAGTGTGGAGTTCAAATACAGAACAAATCGATGGCCATTAATGCAGAGAGTGACGAAAAGGATCAGATGCGGTACCGAGTAGGCATTAATATTGGTGACGTTATGGTTTCTAATGACAATCTTTTTGGAGACGCGGTGAATATTGCAGCACGTCTGGAAGCTCAAGCAATAGCCGATGGAATTTGTATTTCAGATAACATTTATGATCTGGTAAATTTGAAAGTCAAAGTTTCCTATGAAGATGCAGGAGAATTAGAGTTAAAAAATATTGGTCGACCTATCAAGGCATACAATGTATTGAAATGCAAAGGAGCGACAAGAGGCTTAAGAAGTGATGACGCAGAGCCGCAAGTTAAAATAGAGTCGGCAGAGCCTGGGTCATTGGCTGTGATGTTGTTTAAAAATCTTAGTAGTGATGAAGATCAAGAATATTTTTGTGAAGGCTTTTCAGAGGATCTTATATCGGCATTTTCTAGGTTCAAAAAACTTACAGTAATCGCCAGTAATGCAACCTTTGCTTACTCTGGCAAGGATAAGTCTCCCACCGTCGTGGGACAGGAGCTTGGCGTGCGATACATCTTAGATGGGAAAGTAAGGAAGATGGGTAAGAAAATGCGAATTTCTGCATCTCTTTTGTCCGCCGAAGATGGTACTACACTTTGGTCGCATAATTTTGACACTACACTGGATGATATTTTTGATATTCAAGATGAATTAGTTGAAACAATTGTTTCAAACATTGTTGGTAATGTGGAAAGAGACCAAGTTAAAAAATTGGCAAATAAAAAGCCAGAAAAAATGGAAGCATATGATTTAGTTTTGCAAGGTTTAGAATATCACCGTCGAAGTTCGGTCAGTGCGGAAAATAACAAGAAAGCTCTTAGCCTATTTACAAAAGCCACTGAAGTAGACCCAAACTATGCTAGAGCCCATGCTTGGAAAACTTGTTCTCTTGCCAATAATTCAGAATGGTTTCCGGATGATATGCCTGAAAATTGGATGAATGAGGCATTTTCATCTGTTAACAAGGCTATCGACCTCGACCCAAATGATCCCGAAGCACACAGAATATTAGGTGCAGTAAAACTTTTGTTTGAGGGTGATTTTGAAAAGGCGATATTTCATCATGAGAAAGCAATTGAGATATGTCCCAGTGATACTTATCACATTGCACGTTATGCGGTTTTACTTTGTTATTTGGGAGAGCCAGAAAAAGCAATGGAGCAGATTAA
This sequence comes from Candidatus Salinivivens marinus, assembly GCF_965655845.1. Lineage (NCBI taxonomy): Bacteria > Pseudomonadati > Pseudomonadota > Alphaproteobacteria > Rhodobacterales > Paracoccaceae > Candidatus Salinivivens > Candidatus Salinivivens marinus. Next base: position 2,159 of record NZ_CBFHHX010000020.1, on the reverse strand, counting down.
AAGGGCCATGAGAATTGATCCATTTTGCTCTGATTTAGTCCTTGAGACCGAAGGCTTATGCAATTTTGTTTCCGGTGAGTTCGAAAGTGCTATCGCGAGTTTTAAAAAGATGCAGATAGAGACTAGAACAAGTCTCTTTTATACGGCAGCCTCCTTGAGAAAAATTGGAAAGTCTGAAGATGCTAAGAGAGTTTTAAAAGTTGCTCAAACTGAAAGTGGAATGGAGAATGAGAAATTTGTTGCATCACAGCTTTTCCAAAGAGAAAGTGATAAACGCTCTCTTGTGGGGGCTTTAGAAGAGATTCAGGCTAGTCTATAGCTATTGTCAAAAACAACTGTTTATTGTGTGTTTAAACAACCGGAGTTGATTTAACGAATTATTATGATCTTTGCACTTTTTGGTATCATAGCAATTCTTCTAGTATTTATTGTGTTCTCTGCAGCAGGTCGCTCTGAGAGAACAAATAAATTCATTTGGCCTTTTGCCCTATGCTTTGTATCTTTCTTAGTCTTTTTAGGGTATTTGGCCAGCTGAACTAAATCAATAAAAATGACAAAAGCACTGGCGTAGTGAAAGTTGTAAGGAAAGTGGAAATTACAACAAGACCTGCAACAGCTTCAGCGTCAGCACCATATTTTTCAGCCAGAAGATAAGATGTTACTGCAACGGGCATAGACATTTGAATGACCAAAACAGCAAAGGCTTCATAAGGCAGATTAAACTGATAACCAACTCCTATTCCTGCAATAATACCTATCATGATTTTTGATAGACTTATGCCAAGTGTTTTAAAAGCTAAACGCGTTTTTAGCCGTGCGACTGCAACTCCTAAAGTGATCAGCATTAGGGGAATAGCCATCTGCCCAATTAGGTCCAGTGCATTCGTGAGAATTTTTGGTGTCTCCCATTCATAAAACATGAATAAAAGTCCTAGTATTGTTGCTGGCACTAAAGGTTCTCTGAGTGGTTGCCTCAGAGAGCCAGTGCCAGAAACCACCCATAGACCAAATGTGAACGCCACAATACTTGTGAATGCAAAAACTATTACGGCATATCCCAAGCCATCTTGGCCAAACGCTAGAAAACACAGTGGTAAACCTAGGTTTCCGGTATTCCCGGAAATTAAAGGCATAAGAAAGGTACGCAAGTTTAGTTTGAAAATAAATGTAAATACTAAAGCTATTATACTCACTAATGCGTATGCTGCGCAAACTACGATTATCATTTCACTCAGAAACTGAGGGTTTATCGTATTCTGTGTTAGAGAGGTAAAAACTAAAGCTGGAACGGCTAAGGTCATTGCAAGCCGAGTAACAAACTCAACTCGATATTCGAAGCCAAACTTTACCCAGAAATACCCTATTGCGGCCAGCAGAAATACGGGCGTGACGACCTCTAGAACTGTAAAAAAAATAATCACATGAAACTCAATCGCAATACTAAAGAAAAGTAACTACAAACAAGTATTAGTAAAGTAAATCACGTTGGAGTTAAATAATCTTTTTTACATTATTGGAGGCGGTTTCCAGCGTTTCCCTGAGACTGCGTTTGTAATAATTGCCAATAATAAAACGCTACCACCGATAAGAGTATTGTTAGAAGCAAGTTCTCCCAGAAAAAGCCAAACCCAAACTGGCCCAAGAACAACCTCAGCCAAAGACAATAAAGTTAAATCTGCTGCCGATAAAGCTTTGGAACCGATTGTATATAGTACAAGTCCACCACCAACTTGGAATATTCCCAGTGAAAATGATATGGCAATATCGTGAAAGGAGAGTGAAAGCGATTGTTTTAAAAACAAACAAATCAAAAAAGTAATAATTATTGCAAAACAGCCAGACAAAAATACTGAAGGAAGCATTTCATCATCTTTCCCCCATCTAAGTGTTACCGAGAAAATGGCAAACCCCATCGCAGAGCCTAATGCTGCAAGGCTTCCAATTAATGAAAATTGAGTGGATTGATCAGCAAACATGTATGCTATACCTCCCATTGCAACTATCACCGCACACCATGTCATTATCCGTACTTTTTCACCGAGAAATAGACTTGCTAGAATAGCTGCAATGAATGGTGCTGTAGCAAATAAAAGCATTGCGTTTGCAACGGATGTTGTTTGAATAGCAAAAATGCCGCCAGCATAAGCTGCTACTAAAGA
>NZ_CBFHHX010000019.1:9328-9649 GCF_965655845.1 Candidatus Salinivivens marinus | reverse complement strand
TTAATAAGACACGCTTTAATTTTTCTGATTTTTCTTCAGAATTCATTTAGCTGCGCCCCCGTATGGCACATTCTGACCACCATATCGTCGTACGCGTAAATTACATTGCTCTGCATGACCCACAAAGCCCTCAAGCAAGCATAATCTTGAGCCATAAGCACCAATTTGTGCCGCTGCTTCGTCAGTTAGAACTTTTTGGTAACTATGAGTTTTTAGAAATTTACCAACCCATAAGCCACCAGTATACCTACCTGCTTTTTTTGTTGGTAAAGTATGGTTCGTCCCAATTACTTTATCACAATTTGCTACGTTTGTTCGAGA
>NZ_CBFHHX010000019.1:0-9318 GCF_965655845.1 Candidatus Salinivivens marinus | reverse complement strand
GCATTTCTTCATAAGTATCACATAAGATTACTTCTCCATAATTTTCCCAACTTGCCTCAGCTGTATCTGAAGTGGGTAAAATTTTAAGAATTCGATCTATTTCTGCTAATGTTTGCTCCGCCAAATTACGAGAATTGGTAAGCAAAACGGCAGGTGAATTATATCCGTGTTCTGCTTGCCCTAATAAATCAGTAGCACAAATTTCAGCGTCTACAGTCTCATCGGCAATGACCATTGTTTCTGTGGGCCCAGCAAAAAGGTCTATTCCAACTCGGCCAAACAACTGCCTTTTTGCCTCTGCTACAAACGCATTCCCAGGTCCAACTAGAAGGTGTACAGCCTCAATAGTTTCAGTACCAAGAGCCATTGCACCGACAGCCTGAATACCCCCTAGCACATAGATTTCATGAGCCCCCCCAAGATGAATAGCGGCTATGACTGCTGGGTTAGGTTCACCATTAAATGGAGGAGTACATGCTATTATACGGGGGACCCCGGCAACTGACGCAGTCGCTACTGACATGTGGGCCGAAGCAACCATCGGAAACTTACCGCCTGGGACATAACAGCCCACAGACTGCACTGGGATATTTTTATGCCCCAAAATAACACCGGGCATTGTTTCGATCTCAATGTCTCGCATACTATCTCTTTGAGCTTTGGCAAAGTTCCGCACTTGCTCTTGGGCAAACTTTAAATCCTGCATATCATCGTCCGATACTTTAGAAATTATTTGCTCTATTTCAGTCTGAGAAAGCTTGTAATTATCACGATCAAATCCATCAAATTTGACTGCTAACTCTCTAACTGCTTGATCACCTCGTTCCTCAATATCGAGCAGTGTTTGAGATACAATTTTTGCAGTGTTTGCATCATCTTCTGATCGTTTTTGATCGGATATGCCGCGTTTAAGGTATTCAATAGCCATAGCAATATTCCTAACTACTTTGATCTGAGGGTGTCTTTTCCCCATCATCATACTTTTCCCAACCATGACCTTGGAAAAGGTCAACTCCCAATTGAGCCATCACATGAGGAAAATCTACCATCACCCAATTATCAGTGATTTTCCCGTCAACGACTTTCCAGAAATCCATGTAACGAATTTCAACCTGTTTACCGGTCGCAGCAATTCCCATAAACTCACCAGAATGCACAGCTTCTTGTCTACCGAATGCGGCTGCCCACTCTCCCATGAACAAACGGGCTTCATCTATACACACCTTATTAGAAAATGCTTGCTGAAAAGGACGCTGCCAATTTTCTTGAAATTCACGAAGACCTTTTTTTGTACCGCAACCTTGGTTGCCCATCCATCGAAAATTCTTAGAAAAAAATTCACCAATATCATCAATTCTATGGTCGTTTAAACCATCAACCATTTCCTCTATAACTTTTTGAGTTTCTGATGTTTTTGTCATATCAGTTTCAGCGCTTAAATAAGCTTGAGTTGGGCGAGATCCTTTCATTACAGCGAAGCCTTTAACTTTAAAAATAAGTCAACCATTGTCATCCTTTCACTGCACCGGCCGTCAATCCACTTACAATTTGGCGTTGAAAAAACATAACGAGGACAAAAAGTGGAGCTGCGGCTGAAACAACTGCGGCGACAGCAAACATAACATTTCCCTCCGTATAGGTAGTCCCTAAGAAAGCGGCGACCTGCGGCATCATCGTTCTGTTTTCCTCTGACAAGAGCATCGAAGTCACTGCAAAATCGTTATACGCTAAGAGAAAACTAAATAAGCCAGTGGTAATCACACCGGGCCACATGACGGGAATAATAACATTCCTAAAGGCCTGGAATTGTGAACAGCCATCGACTTTTGCGCTTTCGTCGAGCTCTTTGGGAATGTTTTGAAAAAACGAGTGAAGCATCCATAATGTAAAGGGCTGATTTATCGCAACTAGTACAATTACTGTGGTTGGAATTTTACCCCATACATTCCATTCAAAAAAAGGAAGCATGTAACCCGATACCAAAGTGATCGGAGGCATTGCTCTAAAGATCAACGCCGTGATTAATAGTATGAAAGTGTATCTGTAGCCAGACCTTGATAGGGCGTAACCACCTAAGGTGCCGATTGTTAAGGACGTACAAACAACGAAAAAACATATAATGAATGTGTTTAAAACATTCCGCCAAAATTCTTCTTTTACCCAAGCTCCTTCGTATCCCGCAGCAGTAAATGCTCTACCATATTCTGCAGTCGTTCTTTCACCCGTTAATGCAAAAGTCCAATCCGCAATAGAAAAGAAGTCAAGTTCAACCTTAAAGCTTCCCCACAAAGTCCAAATGAACGGAAAAGCAGATATGATTAACCAAAAGATCGCGAATACATAAATTGAAATACGTAATTTAGCTGACCTTTTTTCCGTTGCCGCACTCATTTACTTTTTCTCCCTAAAATCTCTCCAGGTTCGCCTGAGGACTGGAAGTAAAAGTATTGTGACCCCGATAATCGTAAGTACTGAGGTTGCAGAGGCAGATGAAAGTTGCCTTGTTTCACCGCCTAAATCATTAAAGATAAACCAACTCAGACTGGTCGCATGAGCGGAGGCGTTAAAACCTATGATTGGTTCAAATACACGAAAATTATCCATTAATTGAATGAGGGCTACGAACGCTACAAGTGGCATCAAGTGAGGTAGTACTACGTACCAAACCTGCTGAATCCGACTTGCTCCATCGATCTGAGCGGCTTCAATTTGGTCTTCAGGAAGAGTTTGCAATCCAGCATAGAAAATTACGAAGGCAAAGGGCGCCGCATGCCAAACACCATATACAATCAAGGCAATCCACATTAAACCCGTTGAGGCTTTTAATGAAAGATTTGGATCTGAAAAAATCCATTGAATGGATGTGCCGAGTATACCACGACTATCAATCATCCAGAAAAGAACGAGCGATCCAATTAATGGGTTGATAACAAATGGTAACAAGGACAGAAAAACGACTAAGCCTCTTAACTTTTGGTATAAAGCATTAACGTTTAACGCTACTAAAAACCCAACAATCACAACCAGTGGCGTTACAATAAATGTAAATGTCAGCGTAAAATACATAGCCCGGTAAAATGGTAGATTAGTGAGCCTAGAGAAAAACTCTCCAAAGCTAGAGGTATTAACCCATATTTCTTTGACCTCTGAAAGCGCTAAGTGACCACGGTCCTTGAATATTTCCAGACCTACAAACCTACCCAATGGCTTTGTTGCACGTAAATCTGCTGTTGCGTCTTGGTCAATCGAAGTTTCGGTAGTACACCCTACAAGGGGCGTACAAGTTTCGACCTCCACTAAAACGGCAGGATGTGGAGCATGTATTGCTTGCAAGACAACAGACACTATGGGCAAGGCAATAAATAGCAGCATTGCCAGCCCTGTTGGCGCAAAAAACCAAAAAAAAGTCGAATGCCTCATAAAATCAAATCACTCTGTAGAGTCAGGGACGAGACCGCCCCTGACATAAAGTTTACTTAATTTAAGAAACCTTTTTCTTTAGCAGCCGCAATGTAGGCAGCCTCGACATCGGCTAGTGCTTGCTCAGCACTTTCTTTTCCCTGCATAAAATCAGGTAATTCTGCACCCAGGGCTGTGTGTAGAAGACCCATGTAAGGCAACATCGGGTAGGGAGTTGTTCCCATTTTTGCAGCTTCAAAAACACCTATAGCGGCATCAGTTGGAGTGTAGCCGTCAATGAGCCAAACGGCCTGGGTACGAATAGCTTCATCTTCCATCATTGAAGGGCGTATTCCATTCATCATTGCAATAAATGTAGCTTCCGCTTCTGCATCAGATACATTTTTAGCAACAGTCCAACCATCCCACCATAATGTTGACGCAGCGGTAGATCCACCTCCCACAGTCATAGGTCCTGCAACTGCATGACCATTTTTTACGGCATCCGTTACACCCTCAGCTGTAGTTTGAGACGCTGCACGAGATCCCCACATGTTTAACAAAGCTATGTTCCCAGCACGATACTCTGCATTTGTAGCATTAGAGTCATGTGTTAAAAAATCTGGGTTCATATACTCAGATAGAGACTTCATCATGTTCAAAGCATCAATACCAGCTTTTGAGTTAACACTCGGATTAGCGCTGCCAGCTTCAAAATGTGAACCGCCATAACCTAAGAACATATTGTTGAACTCTTGTGCCAAGTTCCAGCCCGCAGCATAAGCACCACCTACTGGGTTTTTCATTACACCAGCTGAGCGAATTTTTTCCGCTGCAGCTAACATATCCTCATATGTTTTTGGGGCATCAATGCTAAGATCAGATAAAACATCCTTCCGATACATCAGATGCTGTGCATTCGCCATAAATGCGACGGCCATAATCTTTCCATCAACTTTGATTAATTGGTTAGGATTTAAAGCCCCACCATGCTTTGATACTAAATCATCAAGTGGACGAATTACGTCTTCATTCATCAGTGCAACAATCGAAGAGTTAGCAACAATCGCCGAAGTATACTCGGCAGGATTACCTTGCATTCCAGGCACATTTATTTTCTGGTGCTCAGATGTAAGGTTGGTTGTTACTTCAGCACCAGTACAAGCTGCCGCTCCCGCTCCAACTGTTTGAATAGCTGGAAATTCATTACCAACTACACTTACGCGCGCTGAAATTTCGCAAGCCTGCGCAGTTCCAAATGCCGAGAGTGAGAAAGCGCCCACCAAAGCCATAATTTTTTTGTTCATTTTAGTTCTCCCAAGTTAGAGGATGAAAATTCACATCCTTTCAGTCAATTATCATGTTCAGGGCTCTAGCCCTCAATTCTAGCCCCTGTCTGGGTGTCAAACAGATGGCATATTCCGGCAGGCACAGAGATATTTATTTTTTCGCCTATGCTTGCTCGAAAATTCTTATCGGCCTTAACGCTTACTAAGGCATTTCCAACTTTTACCGTTATCATAGTCGCATCACCCAATAGCTCCTGAGTATAGACATTCTCGCCTATTTCAGACTTCTTTTTAGAAACCGTCGCATCCTCAGCCCTAAAACCAAGGGTAATAGGGCCATCATTAACCTTTAAGCCAGAAATACTCGTATTAGTGGATTGAAATACACCGTTTGAGACCACTCCATCAATTAAGTTCATCGATGGACTACCAATAAAGCCTGCTACAAATGTATTAGCTGGAAAATCATAAATTTCTGTTGGAGTGCCAACTTGTTGGACAATCCCTCTATTCATCACGACTACTCTATCTGCCAAAGTCATAGCTTCAACTTGGTCATGCGTAACATAGATTGTTGTTACGGCAAGTTCGTGACTTAAATTCTTGATCTGAGCCCTAGTTGACACCCTTAACTTCGCATCCAAGTTAGATAGTGGCTCATCCATCAAGAAGACATTAGGTTCACGAACAATCGCCCTTGCAAGGGCCACTCGCTGTCGCTGACCACCAGATAGCTCTGCTGGTTTACGGTCAAGAAATTCATCCAATTCAACCATTGTCGACGCCTTGCGAACGCGGACATCATGTTCTGATTTGTTAGTTCCCCTAATTTTCAAAGGGAAACGAATATTTTCATAAACTGTCATATTGGGATACAAAGCATAACTTTGAAAGACCATTGCGACATCACGGTCCTTTGGCTCTAAATCATTCACAAGTTGCCCATTTATAAATATCTCTCCCTCAGAGACATCTTCAAGGCCAGCGATCATGCGCATGGTTGTCGTTTTTCCACATCCGGAGGGGCCTAGTAGAACCAGGAACTCCTTGTCAGCTATGTCGAGATTAAACTTTTCAACACCGACGAAACTTCCCCAGCGCTTTGAGACATTATTTAAGTGGATGTCAGCCATCGAATCCTTCGAAGTATTTGCATACGTATTCAATATTACTAGACAAAGCTCCAGCGCTATGGCAAGCCTTTTTTTAAGTTGTAATAAAAATTATCAAAGAAGAACTTTGAAGCACTAAAAATGACGAGTTTACAGGAAGCAAAATCAGTTGTTTTAAATTATTATAACTCTCTTGATTCTGCTCAATCTGATGATGAGTTGAAACTTTGTTTTGAAAAAAATACACCTAGAGATTATTTGTGGAGGGGATTTCATCCATTTGGTGAAATAAATAACAGAGATTTGGTTATCCTTAATTTCTGGAAACCTTTCCGCAAGTCTTTCAAGTGCACCCAACGAAGGCAAGACATTTTTTTTGCTGGAAAAAATTCTCTTAAAGATGAGGAAGGTATCTGGGTAGTATCGATGGGACATCTTTTAAGTCTATTTGATCACGAATGGCTTGGCATTCAGCCGAACTTCAAAATAGTAATGCTAAGATACTGCGAATTTAATCTTGTCCATAATGGCCAAATTCTTCAGACTGCATTTTATTTTGACATTCCACACTTGATGTCGCAGGCCAATCAAAACCCTTTTGATTCACAGACCGGGTCAAGCATCGTGCAGCCAGGCCCCAGAACCCACGATGGAGTTCTATTTGAGGACGCCAATCCAGAAGAAAGCGAAGCAACCTTGCAGCTCATTAACAGGATGATTTCGGATTTAGGCCAATGGGAAAACCCCTTACCACTAGAGGAAGAATTAGCTTTGAGCTGGCAGGACGATATGGTGTGGTGGGGTCCACACGGCATTGGATCAACGTTTACTATTGAAAGATATGCAAAACAACATGCAAGTCCTTTCAGGGCTGCCTTTTCTGATCGGTCAGGCACAGGTCATATAGCTAGACTGGCAGAAGGACACTACGGTGGTTTTTTTGGATGGCCTAATTTTACCGCCGGACATGATGGTGGCTTTATGGGTTTACCCAAAAGTGATGGCAAAATTGAATTCAAAGTTATTGATATTTATCGACGCGGTGAAGGCAAGTTAGCAGAAAATTGGATTTTCATTGATATTTTATCAATTCTTTATCAACAAGGCATTGATGTTTTAGGCCAAAATCACAGTACGGTTGGTGGGTAATATGCTTGTCGATTCTCACCACCACCTGTGGAATTTATCAGAAGTACATTACCCTTGGCTGATGGAAAAAGGTGCGACACGGTTTTTTGGTGACCCAACTCCTATTCAACGAAACTATTTGCTAGATGAACATATTTCAAAGCTTGAACCATTTAAATTTAACGCATCTGTTCATGTTCAAGTAGGTGCAAAAGATGGATGGCAGGAAGCGAAATGGATTGATCAAATAGCAACTAACTCAAAAAATTGGAAAATAGTCCAAGTAGCTTTTTGCGATTTAGCAGCACCAGATTTTCTGGATCAAATTAATAAATTGTCGAAATTTACAAGCTTACGTGGAGTGAGGCAAATCATCGGCAGAGCAGAAAAAGAAGATACACAGACTGGAACAAATAATTTGCTATATGATCCAAAATTTTTGGATGGCCTAAAACATATTTCCAAATTAGGCCTAACTTTTGATCTTCAACTGACACCAAATCTATATCACGAAACCGGCATATTACTTCAGGAAGTGCCCAATCTCAGAGTAGCAGTTTGCCATTGCGGTAGTCCTCAAGAGCGCACTGGAAAATACATAGAAGCCTGGGCTGAAAAATTATCAAAACTATCTAAAAGAGAAAATACCTATTGCAAAATCTCTGGCCTGGGCATGTTTGATAAAAATTGGAACGCAGATAGTATTCAACCAATTATAGAGCACTGTCTCGACCAATTTGGACCAGAAAGATTAATGTTTGGCTCAAACTTTCCCGTCGACTCCCTTTATTCATGCTTTTCAGAACTTTACTTAGAAATATCACAATTAATTCCTGAACAGTTTCATAAAAAAATATTCGCAGAAAATTGTCGTAATTTTTACCGGTTTTGAATAAGTCGCTTTTTAAAACTTTAAGGTTGCAACCATTATAAGTTTAAGCTTGAGTGAGCTACTTGCTGAATTTTAAACCTAAGAAAGATCTTTAATGAGAAGCGCAATTCCCTCGCTTAATAACTCATCTCTTTCAATTTCTTTAATGATAGGAGCGATATTTTGTTTTGCATCAATGGATGCTGTTGCAAAATATTTGATGCAAGAAATTGGCCCTGTTCAAACGATTTGGGCTAGATACACAGCCCAAGCAGTACTTGTAACAGTACTAATACTTCCCCGTATAAATATATATGGAAAAACAAGGTACCCAAAATTACAATTCTTTAGGTCTGTAGCTTTAATGCTGGCGACAACATTGTTTTTCTTCGCCTTCTCTCGATTAGGTTTAGCAGAAGCAACAGCCTTATTTAACATAAGCCCAGTGTTAATTACGTTAGGAGCCTTCTTATTCCTAAAGGAAAAAATTGGTCCTAAACGTATTATAGGCATCGGCGTATCACTCTTAGGCGCTTTGATAATTATACGCCCAGGAAGCGGCGTTTTTACCATCTATGCCCTTTTTCCTATTGGGGGAGCGATCTGTTATTCAGCTTACAATCTAGCGACACGCTTTGTTGGTTCAGATGAAAGCCCGTGGACATCTCTATTTTACGCTGCACTTTTTGGAGCCGTTTGCTATTCCGTCTACATTGCTTTTCACTGGACGCCTATGTCCACTACTGCAATCATCTTAACTGTAATAATCGGACTAATTGGAACAGCAGGGCACCTGTTTTTAATAAAAGCTCTCTCACTTGGGGAAGCAAGTCTTGTGGCACCATTTGGTTACACAAGCTTACTTTTTGCTACGATGTGGGGTATTATCTTATTCAACAACTATCCTGATTTTTGGACAATATCTGGGGCTATCGTAATAGTAGGAGCAGGTGTATACGTTTGGGCTAGAGAGCGAGCGACGACACCAGTTTAAACCTGAAATCTTCAAATTTTTGGCTCAAAACTCTCGCTAAAAAACCTAAACCAGTTTCCACCCATTACCTTGGATATCAGCGCGGCATCCATACCCGTATTTCTTAAACCTACACTTAGATTTTTAAAATCAAGATTACCTCCAAACCAACTTGGCATATCAGGAAATCCAGGCTTCTCAGCACTTCCTTCTCCGTAATCAATTGATTTTGTCCAGCGGCCAACCCGCATCCACTCGACAACACTATCCGGTTGATCTTGGCAGAGATCCGTCCCAATACCAACGTTTCCCTCACCCATTAAATCGATAGTTTTTGCCACCATGTCGCAAAAACTTTGTAGACTACAGTCACTACTGTTTTTCAGATGATGGGGGTAAATAGAAAAACCTAGCATCCCACCACTATCACCAAGAGCTTTTAAAACATCATTAGACTTGTTCCGAAGAGCGGGGTGCCAAAAACTTGGATTTGCATGCGTAACAGCGATGGGGCGTGAAGAATGATCAATGGCGTCCAATGTCGAA
>NZ_CBFHHX010000018.1:13675-13918 GCF_965655845.1 Candidatus Salinivivens marinus | reverse complement strand
AGTTAACGTTAGACAGGCAATGCGATCCACCACTAAAGCCGATGTAGCGATCCGGATGTGTCATCCTTTTGGAGATTTAGAGAACTCGGATAATATTTACGAAAAAATCTATCGTCCTTTAAATACTTCGTTGCCTGACTTAGAGCGTCGAGATCTTATTGTGATAGCAGGGTGCACTCCTCAAGGTGATCACTGGATTGGCTGGATGGGGAATTACATGGGTACTTTTCTAGCGCCATTTTT
>NZ_CBFHHX010000018.1:284-13665 GCF_965655845.1 Candidatus Salinivivens marinus | reverse complement strand
AAGAAGAGAAAATATCTGAAATGCATTTCATATGGGATATTCCAGAACTCATGATGCAGGCTAATGCATGGCCTATGGCGCCGCAGCTAGGAGCTTATCTTTGTACTCCTGGTCCTATGAGTTGTGATGGTTTAAATGCATCAGGGGATGGAACAAAAGCTTTGTCTCATGTGAAAGATATGGAAACAGCTCTTTGTAGACATCCAGATAACCCAGATCCAAGCGTTATGGAGCTGGAAAAATATTGGCATCCAAAGTTTAATTGGTATGGTCCAGCAGGGATTGGTACCAGTAGAGGAATTGCAGGTTTTCGTCATTGGCATCAAATACCATTTTTGCGCGCTATGCCTGACCGTAAGGTAGATCCTACGGGCGATCGGCTGGCATCTTCGGAAATGTATGATTTGCATTCTCATTATATCGCTCAAGGTGCATATGTTTGTGAAACAGGCTGGCCGAATATGAGAATGAAGCTCACTCATGATGGGTGGATGGGAATTGCTCCAGCTGGTCGTGAGATTACGCTAAGGAGCCTAGATTTTTGGCGACTTGAAAATGGGTTAATAAGAGAAAATTGGGTGCAGATTGATGTTTTACATACCTATGCGCAGTTAGGCGTTGATGTTCTGGCGCGACTTGGCGAGTTCAATAAGTCCCGTAACCTTTCTCCTATAACTTTTGAAAAGGATTACTGAGTATGATTTTACCAGAAATGCCCTCAATGTCTTTAGATGGGAAAGTTGCTCTCATAACTGGTGCCTCATCTGGTATTGGACAAGGTGCTGCCGTTGCTCTTGCTCAAACGGGAGCTCATGTTCTTTGTGCTGCAAGGGGTAAAAAGCGCTTGCTAGAGACAGTGGAACAACTTTTAGGCAAAGGGTGGAAAGCAGAAGCTTTCATTCTGGACGTTACTGATCAAGCTAAAGTTAAAGATCTATTTTCTAAAAACAAGATCGATATTGTTGTTAACTCGGCTGGCCTTGCCCGCCACTCACCTGCCTTGGAGACACGTTCTGAGGATTTTGATGATGTCATCGACGTAAATTTGAAATCAGCATATTTTCTATCGTCTATTGCTGCAAGAGCAATGATTAAAAGCAAAATAAAAGGTTCAATAATCCATGTGTCCAGTCAAATGGCCTATGTTGGTGGTATAGACCGAGCCGTTTACTCAGCTTCAAAGCATGCTCTCGAAGGGATGATAAAGTCAATGGCAATCGAATGGGGTGATAAAGATATAAGAATAAATTCTGTATGCCCTACCTTTATTCGAACACCGTTGACCGAACCCACATTCCAAAATCCAGAGCGGGTTAAGTGGATTAAAGAAAAAATAAAGTTAGGTAGGGTCGGCACCGTATCGGACGTAATGGGCGCAATATTCTACTTGGCTTCCGATCTGTCAGAATTAGTGACTGGCACTTCGATACTTGTTGATGGAGGTTGGACCGCGGATTGATGGCTGAACGCATTACTTCAGTAATGGTTGCGGAAGTGGCTGGGGTTTCTCAGGCAGCTGTTTCTCGGGTTTTTACACCTGGTGCATCGGTATCAAAAAAGACTGCAGAAAAAGTAAGGAGAGCCGCTAACCAATTAGGATATAGACCAAATTCATTGGCCAGAGCTATGGTTTCTGGAAAATCTCGCATTATTGGTCTCGTAGTTGCATATTTAGATAACTATTTTTACCCAGACGCCGTGGAAAAACTATCGAATGCGTTTCAGAAACGCGGTTATCATGTTTTGGTTTTTATGGCATCGAATACTGCGGATAAAATCGATAGTGTTATGCAAGAAATTCTAGATTACCAGGTTGATGGGATTGTCTTAGCGTCTGTTGCGCTCTCTTCAGAAATTACAAAGCGTTGTAAAGAAAACGGAGTTCCAGTTGTATTATTCAACAGAAGTCAAGACAATCCAAACATCAGTGCAGTTACATCAGACAATTATAAGGGCGGAGCCGAAGTAGCAAACCTGCTATTAAAAGATGGTCATGAAAAAATTGCTTACCTTGCTGGTTGGGAGGGCGCATCGACACAACGCGATAGAGAGGCCGGTTTTGTTGATGCATTGCGTAAAGCAGGAAAAAGCATAGTATCTAGAAGTGTTGGGAATTTTAGGACTGAGCAAACTAGAGACGCTGCCCTATCATTATTCAATGTAGCAGCATCAAAAAGACCTGACGCAATTTTTGTAGCAAATGATCATATGGCATTAACGACCATGGATGTAATACGTTTCTCGTTGAACTTATCCATACCAAATGACGTAGCCATTGTGGGTTTTGATGATGTACCTCCCGCCTCATGGCCAGCATATAATCTTACTACAGTCCGCCAAAGGGCAAATAAAATGGTCGAATGTACAGTAGATATAATTCTCGAAAAAATAGAGCAATCAGATAACGGTAAATCTATTCAAATTAAAATACCCAGTCCAATTGTTGTAAGAGGCACAACACGCAATCTTGAAGGTGAAATATGAAAGGTTTTGATAGTAAATTTTCTGATTTTCCGGATTATATTTTGGGAATAACAAAAGAGATTTGGGAGAATCGTGGCCTCTCCACTTTGGATAGTTATTACGCAGAGGATATTATCGTTCGGTCTCCCACATCTATCGTGGTAGGTAACAAAGGCGTTATTGGTGCCACAATGGCGACGTTGGCGGAGTTTCCTGATCGTAGACTTTTAGGAGAGGATGTAATTTGGTCTGGAACTCCCGAACAAGGTATGCTGAGTTCTCACCGAATTTTGTCTACTGCTACACATGCTGGGCATGGCATTTATGGCGAGGCGACTGGGAAAAAAGTCATTTATCGGGTTATTGCTGATTGTCATGCAATTGAGAATAAAATTAATGATGAATGGTTAGTTCGAGATCAAGGTGCGATCGTAAGGCAGCTTGGTGCAACTCCATTAGATTACACTCGTAGTTTAATTCTTGCAGAGGGTGGCCCAGACAGTTGTTTGAAACCTTTTAACCCTGAGGATGATATTAAAGGTCCATACATTGAACGGGGTAATTCTAATGAGTGGGGTAAAAAATACGCCGCAGTGTTAACTGATATTATGTGTTCTGATTTTACCAGTATCAGGCAAAATTATGACCGTGCACTTGTGGCAGAGCTACCAGGAGGTAGAACGGCTTATTCTTATGATGGTATTGATGAGTTCTGGATGGGGTTAAGAGCATCTTTTCCGAATGCTAAATTTGAGGTCCATCATACTATCGGCCTTGATGAGAAAATGCTCTCTCCTCGATCTGCAATTCGTTGGAGCTTATCCGGCAAACATGACGGATTGGGTGCTTTCGGAAAACCAACAGGCGCTGATGTTTATATTATGGGTATAAGTCACGCGGAGTTTGGTCCGCGCGGAATTAGGCGAGAGTTCACAGTTTTTGATGAGGTCGCGATCTGGAAGCAAATATTACTACACTCAGGGGAGGTATGAATTTTGATGAATGATGTGACAGAAAAAATAGAAAAGCGGCTTGTTCGTTATGGTGACTTATTGCCATGTAAAACAGCATTTATTGATGCCCATACTCCTGGGTCGGATCAAAAAGAAAACTTCACGATTATTGGAGGTGGGGTTTCAGAAAGTGTGGACCAACATGTACATATAAATCTTCCTCATGGATTTAATATTGGTGCGGCTGGGCAACCACCTAGATGTAGAAATTCGCTACATTCACACAGAACGGCCGAAGTATTTTTTGTACTATCAGGTCGTTGGAGGTTCTTCTGGGGTCGATGGGGAAAAGCTGGAGAAGTGGTTTTAGAAGCAGGTGATATATTTAATATTCCGACAGGCATATTTCGTGGATTTGAAAATATTGGAACAGATTACGGGATGATAATGGCAATACTGGGTGGTGATGATGCTGGTGGCGGAGTGATTTGGGCGCCCCAAGTAATTGAAGATGCCTCAGATCATGGTCTTATTTTATCCGAGAAAGGCCGTCTGTATGATACTAAAAAGGGTCAGGCGCTTCCACCTAATGAAAAACCAATGCCTAAACTCACAGATAAAGAACTTTTAAATTACCCAGAACCATCAACCTCGGAAGTAGTGCCTAATCATGTTGCCCGGTATTGGGATATGGTAGCTTTATCAGACACATCACCCGCCAAAGTTATAGGTGAAACTGGTATGTTGAGAGACAAGCCAGGTTTTGAGGTAGAATTTTTGACCCGTAACTCATGTGGTGATGAAATGGAGCAGCTAGATCGTAGTGATGTTATTATGCCGGTCAGGGGACACTGGAAATTAATTTATGAGGGAGGATCATTAACTCTGAACCCCGGCGACACAGTGTCAGTTCCTAGCGGTGTGCCACATAGAGTAGAACCAGCAATGACGGGCCATTGTTCGCTGTATAGAATTAGAGCGACCTCCGATCCCGCTGGCCCAACTTGGAAAGGGTAACCAATGAGTATAAAAACGACCCACGTCGGTTCTCTTCCACGCACTCAAAAGGTAGTAGACTACATCTTCGCTAGAGAAAATAAGACGCCCTTTTCTCAGAACGAGTTTGACTCAGTAATGAGTGAGGCTGTTCTGGAAACTGTCGAGAAGCAAGTGAGGGCGGGAATAAATATTGTGTCGGATGGGGAAACTTCAAAAATTTCATATGCAACTTATGTAAAGGATAGATACACTGGATTTGATGGAGACAGCCCACGTAACGCTCCCGCTGATCTGCAGCAATTTCCCTCCTTTCTTAAACGCCTGGCGGATGATGGTGGAACTCCGCAGTATTCAAGGCCCATGTGTGTTGGAGAGGTAAAGTCAAAGGGACAGGGTGAACTTGAAAAGGACATTGCAAACCTGAAGTCTGCGCTTTTGGCATCTGGTGCTGAAAGGGGCTTCATGAATGCAGCCTCCCCAGGTGTTATTTCTCTATTTTTACAAAATGATTATTACCCATCTCGTGAGAACTATTTAGAAGCATTAGCTGAAGCTATGAAAGCTGAGTACGAAACAATTGTGGCGGCGGGTTTAGACTTACAACTTGATTGCCCAGATTTAGCACTATCCCGCCATATGTTGTTTAATGATTTAAGTGATGATGAATTTATTAGGATTGCCGGCTCTCATGTTGAAGCTCTTAATTATGCTCTTTCGGACGTACCACAAGAGAAAGTTCGGGTTCATATATGTTGGGGAAATTATGAGGGTCCTCATGTTTGTGATATTCCGATGTCAAAAATGTTTGATACGCTTATGGCCACTAAAGCGGGATATGTACTGTTTGAAACATCTAACCCAAGACATGGTCATGAATGGACAGTGTTTAAGGATCGCAAGGCAGACATACCAGATGATAAAATACTCGTGCCAGGCGTTGTGGATACCACTACAAACTTTGTAGAACATCCCGATTTAGTTGCCCAAAGATTGGAGCGCTTTGTAAACATAGTGGGCAGAGACAGAGTTATTGCTGGCAGTGATTGTGGTTTTGGTACTTTTGCAGGTTTTGGTACAGTTGATCCAGAAATAGCGTATGCTAAGCTTGCAAGTCTTTCCCAAGGTGCTCAAAAAGTTTAGGAATGGAGCAGGTTGTTCTTCTACCAGGTTTAATGTGCGATGAGCGCTTATTTGAACCACTGATAAAACTTCTAAAGCCCAAATATCACGTGCATGTTCCAATAATGGATACCCAAAAGAGTATAGATGGGATGGCCAAGTACCTGTTAAATATCATAAGTGGTCCATTTCATCTGGTTGGCTTATCAATGGGGGGAATCATAGCAATGACGGTTGCGATAAAAGATCCAGGCCGTGTGAAATCAATGGTTTTGATGGACACAAGCCCACATTCGGATAGTGTACGGAAGCAAGCTGTTCGGGATAAGCAGATAGAAACAGTCAACCAGCCGTCAGATTTGGCAAAAATAGTGGCCCAAGAATTAAAGCCAAACTATGTACATGATAGATCCTCAAATGAACATGTACTGAAGTTATGTATGAAAATGGCTATGGATTTGGGTAGTGATGTATTTATTAATCAATGCTCGGCGTTGCGAAATAGAAAGAGTTTAATGGACTCACTCTCATTTATTGACTGTAGAACCCTAGTTCTCTGCGGTGAACATGATAAGCTTTGCCCTGTAACTGTGCACGAAGAAATAGAGGCAAAAATCTCAAACGCAGAATTATCAATTATTCCAAATTGTGGACATTTACCGATTCTAGAGAAGCCAAAGCTGTCTACAGAGAAAATTTTAGCATTTCTGGGTGAGGGGAGGAATGAATGTCGCGTATAGGTTCATTTAAATCTCGCATATTATCACGTGAACTTATGGTGGGCACATTTCTGAAAACACCTCATTATGTGATGATTGAGATTTTTGCTCAAAGCGGGTTTGATTTTTTATGTTTAGATGCAGAGCACGCACCATTTGACAGACGCGCGGTCGACGAATGCATGGCGGTTTCCCGTGCGTTGGATTTTCCCGTTTTGGTAAGAGTTGGGGATACTAGTCATCGAGAGATTTTATGGGCATTAGATTGTGGCGCTGTTGGTATTGTTGCACCCCATATTGAAACTGTAAATCAAGCAGAAGAATTAGCAAAAGCAGCAAGGTTTGGACTTGGTGGAAGGGGATATGCAGGGTCATCGCGTTGGGCTGGTTATGCGACAAAAAAAATGCCAGATCTTTTGCAACAATCAAAGAATGAGACGGTGGTAATTGCCCAAATAGAGGAACCCGCTGCAGTTGAAATTGCAGGTTCAATCGCCAAAATAAATGGAATCGATGGGCTTTTTTCAGGTCCGGCTGATTTGTCAGTGGGAATGGGCTTTGAAAATCAAGAGTCAAATGAGCTAAAAGCTGCACTGAAGAGAGTTGGTGAAGCAGCCAAGGCGAGTGGTAAAGGGTATGCAAGTTTTGTTGGTGATGCTAGTCAGGCAGGATCCTGGGCAGAAGACTATGATGTTAATATGTTTTTTGTTGGCTCAGAGCACAGTTTTATACGCAAGAAAGCAGATGAAATTGCAGCACAAATTAAGGCAATCCACGAAATATAAAAAGGTGTTTTATGTATTATGACCCAAGTAAAGGACATGGGCTGCCCCACAATCCATTCAATGCAATCGTATCTCCCCGGCCAATAGGTTGGGTATCAACGCGGAGTAAGGACGGTATTGACAATTTGGCACCATATTCTTTTTTTAATGCCGTCGCGTATACTCCTCCACAGGTTATGTTCTCAGCAACCTCCGCCAAAGCTGATCAGGATGAAACTAAAGATACGGTGGCTAATATCCGAGAAACGGGCGTATTTTGCGTAAACATTGTTTCGGAAAAGCAGCTATCTGAAATGAATAAATCTTCTCAGGCTTTGTCTAAGGAAATAGATGAATTTGAGTTTTCTGATATTGAGAAGCAAGAATGTAACGCCATAAATTGTCCTTTGGTTGCCGGTGGACCAGCAGCATTAGAGTGTAAAATGACTGAAATAGTTAAATTATCTGGCCAGGCAAATTTTGCCGTTTTTGGCCAGGTCATTGGGGTTCACATGCGTGATGATTGTATAATTGACGGCCGTTTTGAGATAAAAAAATATAATCCTGTCTCTCGGTTAGGTTACCGCGACTACGCAATTATAAAGGATTATTTTGAGCTGAGGCGTCCAGATGATAATTGAAAATTCACAAACTGTCTCGTTGCGATGTAATGTCCTCGATCGCTTCTGCGATGTGCTCTTGCTGGATATTATAAGCCCCTTTGCTAACTCGTATTCTATGCGCTCTAATCATAACATCTGCTATCCGGCTGCCTTCTGGAATAACAAATGTGTAATAGGCAAGTTCAATTAATAAACCTAGCGGATCTCTAAAGTATATTGATTTCATAAATCCACGATCTTTAGGGCCAGTGTACGTTATTTGGCGTTCCCTAAGTCGACCTTCAACTTGCTCGAATACCGCTTGACTCAATTCAAAGGCTATATGATGTATGGCACCGGTTTCCTGGGAAACTTTCTTATTTATATCTTTTCGTTTTTCGTCTGTAAAAATTGTAATCAACCGTCCATCGCCGGGGTCAAAATAAAGATGAGACTCATCAGCATTGTCTAAATTTGGTTGTTCAAAGACAAAGGGCATTCCAAGGACGCCTTGCCAAAAATCAATAGAAATTTTTCGAGAGGCTCCGACCAGTGTAAGATGGTGAACACCTTGGGTTGGGATAGTTGCGAAAGTCTTATTTGGCAATTTTAACCTACTTTGTTTTGGCTACGTAAGTATGACTTACAATATTAGTTGTTGATATACTTGCTGAGGCTTGTCACAAATCATGTAGTTATTACTATAACAAAATATGTCAAATTTATTTCAGTAAATCTGGAACTATCGTCACAATTTGTGGAAATACCGCTAGTAATCCAAGGCCAACTAACTGAATGACGACAAATGGTAAAACCCCCCGATAAATTTGACGGGTAGTAACGTGCGATGGTGCAACGCCTCTCAGATAAAACAGTGCAAAGCCAAATGGCGGTGTCAGAAATGATGTTTGTAAATTTATTGCAACCATTATGGTCACCCAGCTGGGGTCAAATGATCCACCGTAGATCACCGGGCCAACAATTGGAATGACAATATATATTATTTCTAAGAAATCTAAAACGAACCCCAGAATAAAAAGAACAAGCATTACGATAAAGAATGCAGTCCATTCATTGGAGAAGCTTCTTAGAAACTGTTGGATATAGTGTTCTCCGCCAAAAGATATTAGAACCAAATTTAATATTTGAGACCCAATTAAAATTGTGAAGACCATCGACGTTACTTTTGCGGTTTCACGAACTACTGGCGCCAAAATATCTTCTTTGTAGAGATACCAACACGACCAAAAGATACCAAAAATTGTATAAATGAAGGCTGAAAATGCCACAATAAATGCCAGTATGTTTTCTAGAGCCATGTCAGGCCCAAGTCGCATATCAAAATTTATGCCTACTACCAGCATTACTATAATTGCGAGCGATATTCTCAGTACCGGCGTGACAGTCAATCCATTGCTGCTAAGCCTTCTCGCAGTAGCGAGTAAGATTGCTCCACCAGCGCCAAGCGCGGCAGCCGGAGTCGGGTTGGTAATTCCTCCTAAAATAGAGCCAAGGACTGCAACGATTAATACTAGAGGTGGAAATACTATTCTTATAAGATCATTTGCAAATAAACGGTTTAATGCCTCTTTGACACCGTAGAGTGCAATTAGTCCAGGTATGGCAATCAATAATGTAGTTACGCCTGGACTACTCAATGCTGAAACAAAGAGAATATCACATAATAGCATTAAAACAACGCCAATAGCGCCAATAAGAAGTGGTCGGGTATCTTTTGTAAAATCTATCGCTCTGCCAAGCATAAGGGTCACGCCCAACAATAAAGCACTAAGACCAATGCCTGTACCGATGGGTGACATTCCCGCTAGTTTTTCGTCAAGAAGTACAGCTCGCTCCTCATCTGAGAGTTGCCTGGATTCCTGAACGCCGCCAGCTGCTTCAAGTGCTACTTGTTGCGCAACTGCTGCATCCCAAGCTTCTTTGCCGTGAAGTTCAATCATAGATGTAGCACATTTGGGATCAACATTTGTACGCAGTGCAGCACCTTCCATAATATCAGAGTAAGTATCTACAATCGTAGATTGGCTCCCGACCAAGTTAAATTCAATTGAAAGAAGAAACACCGCTAAGGCGCCAATTGGTAGAAGGAGAGACCACATTAGAAGTTCATTCCGGCCAGCACCGTAATAACTTCCATCGCTTCCATCGGCTTGTATAGCTGGAGCTTTGGATGGGTTAAGCAGTGCAAAGCAAAAGGCATATAAAGCATACAATAGGGCGAGCATAATCCCCGGAAGAAGCGCTGCCTGGAAGAGGGTGCCTACAGAAACAACAGCAGGCTTGCCCAAATAAGTCAATGCATCCGTACAGCCTGCCAGTTGGGCTCGATCTTCTTGTGCTGCAGAATAGATATCTCCCGTTAGTGTTCCCAATAAAACAATGACAATTGAAGGCGGAATGATTTGTCCTAATGTACCCGATGCAGCGATAACACCTGTTGCTAATTCAGGTGAATAGTTATTTCGCAACATTGTTGGAAGTGCTAGAAGGCCCATTGTAACAACCGTTGCTCCGACAATTCCTGTTGAGGCTGCCAGAAAAGCTCCCACCACCACAATTGAAACAGCCAAACCGCCTGGAAGAGGGCCGAAAATATTAGCCATTTTGGTAAGAAGTTCGTCAGCTATGCGGGATCGTTCTAGTGTAATACCCATAAGAACGAACATTAAAACCGCAAGTAGTGTTTCAATAGACTGCCCTGCAAAAACCCTTTCATTCATGCGATTAACGACGAAGGATATATTTCGGTCGAGTGCAACTTCCCACCCTTGGGGGAATACTGGGTATTCGGCACGCGGTAATTCCGGATGTGTAAAAACAGATATCGCTTCAGATTTGAAACCCGAGGCTACTACGTCCTTAAACGCCTGGGAGCTTGTATCAATAGCTTCGTGAATTAATAAGCCTTGACCATCCAAAATAGCTATTATCGCAAATGCAATAACCCCAGCGCCACCAATTGCAAATGCTACTGGGAAACCTGAAAGTATAGCTCCAAATAAGGTTACGAATACAATAATAATGCCAATTTCTACGCCATCTAAACCAAATAACATATTACTTCTCCGCCGCTTCTGAGGTACGGATATCCAAATCCAAATATTTACCTTCTGATTTTTCTCCTTCACTCCATTCTAGAAAAGAGCGGTAGAAAAAGGCTAATGCATGAATTAAGATTAACGCTGTGTATGCAAGAATTAGCACCTTGAATAGAAAATACGCGTTGAATCCGTTGGGCGAAAAGCCAATGGTCTCTACATTCCAGCGCAATGCCCTGGCCTTCATGACTAGTTTTTCAACTGTATCGGATGCTGAAGGTTTTGGGACAATCAAATGTCGCCATAGAAAAAACCAGCTATACATCCAAATCAAGATCCCCGCAGGCAGCATAAACAATATACTGCCAAGCATGTCTATGATCCTTTTAGTTCGATAGCTGACAACAGAGTAAAATAAATCTACTCTAACATGTCCCCCTTGTACAAAAGTATAAGTAACGCAAAGAGCTACTATCATAGCATTATACAACTTTAAACTCTCGGCCCACCAGCTAACGTCAAATGAAATTGCCAAACCAAAACCAATGGTTATTTGAGATACTGCAAAGACGCGTTGTGCGAAGATTATTACAATTTGGACTAATACCATTGTCAAACCTGCCCAGGCAAAAAAACGGCCAGTAGTGTTTGCGATTAGTTCAAGGGTAGTCACTGTTTTCCACATGAGTGGTCTGAATAAAAGTGCTAGAATGGTATATATAGTTATGATTGCTGATATGATAAAAAATAGTTCAATCGAAGCGCCATAGTAAATAAAACGCATCAATGACTGTTTATCTTCCTTCGTATTATTCCAAGATAACCAATCCAACCACAACTCTGGCTGGCTTACCGCAGCAAAAATGTTTGGGATAACCGCTAAAATGTTTGCAAAAAACCACAGAAAGGGACTGTCGCTAAAACTTGTAACAACCTCCATCAATAACCTCTCGCAATAATGTACATCTTTGCATTAAAAAAGAGCGGACAAGTTCTTGTCCGCTCTGACATTTTAATCAACAATTATGCCAAGAATTTATTTCTTTTTTGCAAATAAAGTCCATCTGACATACCCATCCATCCATAAGTAGAAGCCATTGAAGCTTCATAGCTACCACGAATTGTTGCGAACAGATCATCACTCATTTCAGCATCTTGAGCTTCTTTAGCTGCTTTTCCGAAGGCTTCCCAAATAGAGTCGTCAAATTCCATCACTTTTACGCCGGCAGCCTTTAGCCTTTCCAATGCAGCACCATTGTTCGCGTTCGACTGAGCTAAGTTCCAACTATGAGTTGCCTCTGCAGCAGTCTCAACAATTGACTTTTGAGTATCAGTGAAAGACTCATATACATCTAAATTAAATGATGCACAAAGTGCTGATCCAGGCTCATGGAAACCTGCAGTATAATAAAATTTGCAGATTTCTTGAAAACCCAAACGTTCATCTGCAAATGGACCAATCCACTCGGCCCCATCAATTGAACCTGATGCGAGCGCTTGATAGATTTCACCACCTGGAACGTTTTGAACTGAAGCTCCGGTCAGACCCAGAGCCTTACCGCCAAAGCCAGGCATTCTAAACTTCAAGCCTTGAAGATCTGCAGCAGAATTGATTTCTTTATTGAACCAACCACCTGGTTGATGCCCGGTGTTACCGGCTATCATGGGCCTCAAGTTAAAAATTGACCCCAACTCATGGTGTAATTCTTGGCCTCCGTTGTGATAATACCAGCTCATAAATTCTGGCCCAGTCATTCCGAATGGCACAGACGTAAAATATGCCAGACCAGGATGCTGCCCAAGAAAATAATATTCGGCAGAATGGTAAAGGTCTGCCTGACCAGCGCTCACCGCATCAAAGACTTCGAATGCGCCAACAAGAGTTCCTGCAGGCTTTTTATCAATGGTCAATTGACCATCAGTCATAGCAGTAACACGATCAGCGAAATTTTGAGCCGCGTCATCAAAAACTGCGAATCCCTCTGGTACAGAGGTAACCATGGTTAGTGTGCGTTTACCTTGTGCGTAAACGGGAGCTGCCAGTGTTGTTGCTGCTGCTGTTGCTCCTACTCCTACTGTGGAGTTTTTCAAAAAAGAACGACGATCCATTAAATCTCCTCCCGAGTTATAGTTCTCGTACAAATTAGTTCTCGTAACGTAAATTTGGTTCATTTTTTAGATTGTCAAGCAATCTGGCGGGTTGGTTACTTTAATTTTCTCTGTAATACCAGAACAAAAGCGCTCGTCCCGTTGGAAATAAATTTAAAGCATTAAAATAAAAGTAGAATTGATTTAATTATAGCCACTTGATTTATATTAATTTTTTTATTTTGACAGATAATGTTACTCTTTTTGGGACTAAAAGTCAGTGATTCTGTGAGTTTGTATCGGCTAACGCGACTAGTGTTGAAAAATATAGGATTTTAAAATGATTGAAACCGCTTATGGTACGAAAATAGCATTTACGGCGCCGCACAGATTAGCAACGAAAGCTGGTTTTGATATCCTTGAGGCAGGCGGGACAGCCGTTGAGGCGATGGTAGCCGCCGCCGCTCAAGTTGCTGTCGTCTATCCACATATGAATAGCATTGGCGGTGATGGTTTCTGGTTGATAAAAAAAATGGACCAAGCCCCTATTGCCATCTCTGCGTGCGGTCATGCAGCTGAAAAAGCCACTCTCGATTGGTATAATAAAAAAGGATT
>NZ_CBFHHX010000018.1:0-274 GCF_965655845.1 Candidatus Salinivivens marinus | reverse complement strand
ACCGTGCCAGGTACGATTGCAGGTTGGAAGTCAGCATTAGAGATTGATAGTCCAAAGCACGCAATTCCGCTAAGCGAATTGCTCGCTGCTGCTGTTAAAAAAGCAAAAAATGGAATAGCCGTCACGAAGAATCAATATCATACTCTGGCAGCTAAAAAGCATGAACTTGCACCAGTTGCTGGATTTAAGGAGTTTTATTTAGATAAAGGCCAGGTGCCTGCAGTTGGCTCAAAACTTCTTCAATCTAAATTAGGTGAAACCCTTGAGTATTTGG
>NZ_CBFHHX010000017.1:0-22493 GCF_965655845.1 Candidatus Salinivivens marinus | reverse complement strand
TCTGAAATTGTTACATCATTCAGTGGTTTGGTTTGACTGGAATTCCTAATTCTGTAGCGGATTTTTGCCGCATCACCTGCTGAATTGATCGGACCCTTTAACTGCTCTTTAATCAAAACTGTCGGTGGGCGTAAATCTGCTAACGAAATTGGTTTGAAGCTAATCCAGAAAATTGCACACAGTGGTAATATAATTATTAATGAGACTAAAAAGATTGTTGGGAGTAGCATACTCCATGCGAATCTTTCCTCGCGCTTTCCCAAGGGCCCCAGCCCTGATGGTGGCACTTTTTGCATTGTGCGCTCCAAATTAATTTAGTGGATAAGTGCTTTATTTTTAGGAAGGCGGCAAGATAAATTACCGCCTTCCAAGAGGAAGTTCCAATATTAGTATACCTAATTTATTTTAGATAATTCGGAGTTCATCTTTGCTACAGCTGCGTCTGCTGCTATATCACCATCAATAAACTCCCTAACAACGCGGTTTATCACTTGGCTGTTAATAATTTTGGATGCTAGTCCCAGTTGGCCTTCTGTGACACCCCATCTTTGTGCTACATCTAAGCCTTCTACTATACTAGATATCACATCGGCAGGATACAAGTCAGATAATGGAGCTCTGCGATCAACTCCAACGTCTAGTTTAGCCCACCCATCAATATATTCAGTTGGGTTACTAGAACTTCCGTTTCTGCTTGGAAACTTTCCTTCTGGCGCAATAGCTAGAGTGTCTAAATAACCATCGCCGACAGCAAATTTTACAAAATCCTGTGCTGCCTCAGTGTCGGCATCGACAGTTATCCCAAAATATCTTGAGTCGGCCCATGCTGCACCAGCTGGGTTAGATGGTCCAGAGAAGTTTGTTACGAAGCCAGTGGCGCTTGCTAGTTCACGGCTCGTTGGGTCAGAATTAATAGTGGGAGGAGCAGAATCTCTTAATCCTGCCAACTCGTCCATAATAAATGGAGACCAAATAATCATTGCTGCCTTCCCTGCAAAGTAAAGTTCGCGAGATTGCTGCCAAAATAGTTCACCTTCAGGAGATGCATCTGCTATCGCCTTATAGAATTCTAATGCTTCGATTGTTTTGCTTTCATCAAAACCTGAAAATCCAGAATTGTTTACAGGCGTTGCCCCATTTGCCAGAAGGACATGTTCTAAAACCTGGCTCATAAAGTTTTCATCAACTTTGGTGGCTGCAACAAATCCGTACATACTTGGAGGATTGTGCAGTTTTGAAAGTGCCGTAGTCACATTTTCGTAGCTTGAAGGAGCTTCAAGCCCGTTCGCTTCAAAAAGGTCTTTACGGTAAACGACCATTTGGGTCCAGCCATCAACTGGTACACCTGCCACGCCGTTTGGAGTGGCGGCCATTTGAATAGGACCTGGTGCAAACGTATCAGAGCCAAGCGCATCTACAACTTCCTGAGCTGCTTCTGGATCTAGTATTCCTGCTTCAGTCCACGGTAATGCGTATTGTAACCCGTAATAAATGACGTCAGGAAGATCGCCTGCAGCGAATGCAGCAGTGGCTCGCGTTCCCATTTCGCTTTCCTCTACCGGGATCATTTCAACTTTCACACCGGTTGAAGATTCATATTCTGCCGCCATTTTTGCTTGTCTTTCCAATCGGGCTGGCTGAGTTTCAGTTGTCCACACCTTAATTTCTTGACCAATCACTGTGGTGGTTGAAGCAATCATCGCAATTAACGAAATTGCGCCAGTTATTTTTTTTTGTAATTTCATAAATTCCTCCCAATACTTACTACTAAAATATATATTTTTAGTCCCGTAATAATACTTAAGTATGATATAACGTTATATCATAAGTCAAATATAAAAAGTTTATTAAAATTAATATATTAGAGATTTTTACATAATATAAATTTGCATAATTTAATATTTTAGATATAACGATCTCGCATTAAAGACGTATATAATGAAAAATAAACCTAACTTAAAATCCGTTGCAAAACTCGCTGAGGTATCTGTTCCAACCGCTAGTCAGGTAATGCGTGGAACAGGGCGTATTTCAGAAAATACCCGTAAAAAAGTTTTGGAAGCTGCAAAAACCTTACACTATGTTCCAGACGGCCGTGCTGCCGCGATGAGGTCTGGAGAAAATAGAGAGATCGGCATGATCATCCATCAGATAGCTAATCCATTTAATGCAGAGGTAATAAGTGGGTTAAGTGATTTATTGGATCTCAATAATTATTTACTGTCAGTTTTGGACTCACGCGATGAAGTGACCCGGCAGCAGCGTAATCTTGAAGCGTTTATTAGAAGTTCTCGGGGTGGTTTAATTTGGGTTCCTGCCTATGATACACCAATGGACACTATAGATATGGTGAAAGCATACAAAATTCCTACTATTACATTCTTGCGAGAGGTTAACCATGCCAATTTTGATCATATTGGTATTCGTAATTTGGAGGCAGTAAGAAACGCAACCCAGTACTTAGTAGATTATGGGCATAAAAAGATTGCATTTCTTGGGGGCAGACAAAACTCCCAAGTGCGTGAGGAAAGAATAGCGGGTTATAATATGTCGCTTGAGGCAAATGACATAGCTTGGAGTGCTACAATAGACTCGGATGAGAATAAAAGGTCAGGTAAAGAAGCGATGGTGCGCTTACTAACACGTCATCCCGATGTGTCTGGTGTTATTTGTAATGGTGATATGGTAGCTTTAGGGGGATGTTATGCCTTACAAGAACGAGACATTGTTCCAGGACGAGAAATTTCGATAATAGGCTTTGATGATGTTGCGGATGCTTCTTTTGCGACGCCAAGCTTAACCACCATTCAATCTCAGCCCTATAAGCTAGGTCAACTCCTTGCGAAAACTATAATGGATAGAATTGAGAACCCTGAAACCCCAATTTGCAAAGTGCTTACTGATGCAAGTCTTGTGAAACGGCTGACTACAGGCCCACTAATAAAGAAAAATTAATGCATTGATACATTGAAGTTAAAGTCATTGCTTTATCTTTGACAGAAATTTATCCACTTCTTTTTTATCGACAATACTTGGATCAAATTTCAACGAAATTCCCTCTTCTTTTACAGTAACTAGGCTTCTTTTTGAAATTTGATTGGTCAAAATATATCCAATTATTGGCCGATCAATTCCTTTCGCTTTCACCTCAATCGAGTCACTTACTTGGAAAGTGTCCGCGAGAAGTGATTTGGTCGAATTAGAAAAAAGCATCGAATTCTTAGGGGCAGCTTGTTCAAGTCGTGCTGCTACATTTACTGCTCGGCCAATGACAGTGTAATCTAGTCTTTGATCACTCCCAAAGTTACCGACACTACATACGCCACTATGCACACCAATTCGAATTTCTAATTTTTCTGGAAAGTTAAATTGTTCTTTGAATAATTCCTCATTTTTCTCCACAAAAGCCAGCATTTCAAGTCCCATATTACAACATGCTAAGGCATCTTGCTCTGGCCCTTTAGATTGTGGATCGCCGAAAAAAATCATTACAGAGTCACCAATAAATTTATCTATTGTACCACCGTATTTAAGTGCAATTTCACACATGTTGGTTAGATAAAAATTTAAAAATCCACTTAATTCTTCTGCCTCCATACTCTCAGTGATGGACGTAAAGTTAACTATATCAGAAAAAAATATAGTTAACTTTTTTCGACCAGTTCCAGTATCAAATTCTACATCAGAGAAAATTTGCTCACAGATTTGTGGCGATAAATATTTTGATAGCCTGTCGGATGCTTTTTGA
Source organism: Candidatus Salinivivens marinus (assembly GCF_965655845.1). Taxonomy (NCBI): domain Bacteria; kingdom Pseudomonadati; phylum Pseudomonadota; class Alphaproteobacteria; order Rhodobacterales; family Paracoccaceae; genus Candidatus Salinivivens; species Candidatus Salinivivens marinus. The sequence continues at coordinate 18,745 of NZ_CBFHHX010000017.1, read as the reverse complement.
AGTAGTTGCTGCTGTTTTTCTGCTTCCTCTTTGGCCGCTTGAACAATACCCTTTTGACGCTCAAGCTCAACAGATAAAGACTTTCTTAAGCGGGCTTCCAGCTTTAACTTGCTGTTTTCTTTCTTAAGTAATTTTAGTTCTTCATCGTTAATCAATATTCTTATCCAAACTAAAGAAAAAATTTAGGTGTTAACAACTTCCAGATTTGAATGTTTCGCCATATGCGCTTTGTCTCGCCAGCGATACCAAGAAACGACAGCCGGTAAAAACCATGGGTTTCCACCATAAAACGGTCGAGTAGGAAAAGGCAAATCGTCAAACGGAGTTACCCCCTCTTTTGCGCCAATAACCTTCTGTCCAAGTCGCATTCCCAAATAGCTTGCCATGGAAACGCCTGAACCGCAGTATCCCATTGAGTAGAACATTCCATCATGGCATCCGGTATGAGCTAGTTCGTCAAATGTATAGGCGACTGTTCCAAACCAAGAATGTGATATTTTTGTTTTACTCAATTCTGGGAATATGCGGCACATATCATAGTGAAGTTTTGGTCCACTCACGCTTGGGTTGGTTTCTTTTGCAGATACCCTCCCTCCAAAAAGTACTCTGGTGCGATCTGGTGAAGGTCTGTAATAGTAAACCACTTTGCATGTATCACTTACAATGCGGTCAGTAGGAAAGAGTTGATCCATTAGTTTCTTATCGAGAGGCTCAGTCGCAATAATGTAGCTGCCTATTGGTATAACGCGCCGCTGCAGCCATGGTGTCAGTTTGCTAGTGTATCCATTAGTTGCAATTACCAATTGCTTGCACGAAATTTTACCTTTTGATGTAAGCACTTCAAAGCCAGTCAGGACTTTATTAATTTTTTCAGCATGGCAGTTGCCAGCTATCTTGGTTCCTGCCTTAATGGCCAAATTTAATAACCCACGGTGATATTTTGCTGGATCTACGGAGGCATGTCGGGGGAAAATAACTCCACCGTTATATAAATCAGTACCAAGTTCTTTTCTCTGATCTTGCTTGGAAACTATCTCAACTGGGATACCCTCTTGCTTTGATAACTTTTGAGCATCTTTTACAAGAATATCGAACTGCTCCTGTGAATGGGCAGCATGAAATCGACCACATCTTTTAAAATAGCAATCTATTCCCTCTGTTTTGATAAATTCTTCAATCCATTCAAGCGCATTTTCACCTTCATGTCTGATCGCACGAGCCCGATCTTGTCCATACTTTGCTTCTAATTTTCCTTGAGATGGCTTCACGCTAGTGCTGATTTGCCCTCCATTTCTGGTACTGCAACCATAGCCTGGTTCTCCTGAGTCAATAACAAGAACGTCTCGACCAGCCCTTGCTATTTGGATTGATGCATGTATACCTGTGTATCCTGATCCGATGATCAGTACATCAACATTTGTTGCGTTCGTTTCAAAAGATTCTTCAGTGGCTTCGAGCCCATCTAACCAGTATGATTGATTTTGCCAATTTTCAGCCCACATAGCACAATTCCATTTTATGTCTGTTGGTATGAACTTATATCCCTAAAAAATTAATACAATGAGTTTTGGTGTTCCTAACAACTTAAAGTTCGCTGCATTGGTAAGTTGAGTTTTCAAGCCAATCTGACCTTATTTCTATTCCCCAACCCGGTATATCAGAAATAGTTACCTTACCATCGTCAACAGAGTAGGGGTCCTCAAGAAATAAGTCTTGTTGCCATGGGTAGTAATCTGCGCCTTCAATAGAGAACTCCAAATATTTTCCAGCATTTGGGATTGCCTTTAGTAAATGCATTGTAAAAAGTGTCACGAGGGAAAGATTTGCGCAGTGAGGGGTTATCGGAATACCGGCCGATTTTGCTAAATCCACAACACGCAGGGTTCGATTGATGCCTCCAAGATATAAAATATCTGGTTGTGCAATATTTACAGCGCCCATTTCAATCATTCTACGCCAAGTTGGTATATCGCAGTCTTGCTCGCCGCCGGTGACATCGATCTCCAGAGCATCGGTCACCGCCTTAGTTTGCTCGAGCTCCCAGTAAGGGCAAGGTTCTTCAAAATGGGAAAATCCATTGTCTTGTAATAGCTTACCAATTTCAATCGCCCGATCAACTGTGTAACAGCTATTTGCATCAATTAGAAGGTCAACTCGATCACCTAGCTCTGTACTTATGGTCGGAATTATTTCCTCAGTGCGACCCGGCCATTCATCCTTGTTCCGTCCCACTTCAGCCCCTGCTCGAACTTTGAAGGCGTCGAAGCCAAATTCATCTCTCAATTTACAAAGACGGTATGCCTCATCTTTTGGCGTGATGTCTCGTTTCATAGATGAGGCGTAAGCTCTTAGTGACCCAGGAGTCCCTCCGAGTAGTTTTACAACGGGCTGGCCAGTGACCTTTCCTTTCATGTCCCAGATAGCGGTATCAAAGCCACCTATAGCACGTCTCAAATATGATCCAGGAAATTTGTGTTCACGTTCTGTCACTAAATCTAATAGATCATCTAAATCTTCTGTTTTTTCACCCAAGGTCCAAGGAGCTACCTGTCGATGCAGGATCTGACATGTTATATCGGAGTTATAGGTAGAAACTTGTCCCCATCCTTGAGCACCATCTTCATTAGTTAGCCGAACGAACCCTATATACTCATTACAAAAGCTTTCAATTTTTGTTATCTTAAACAAGTGATATTCCTCATATTATTTATTTTCTTGAAGAATCAGTTCTGCTGCTTTTTCTCCTACCATAATTGACGGTGCGTTGATATTGCCTGATGGAATAGTAGGAAAAATAGAAGCATCAGCAACGCGTAAGCCATAGACACCTCTAACTTTTAGTTTTCCATCAACGACTGAATTTGCAGGATTATCGCCCATTCTGCATGTGCCGCACTGATGAAAAACTGTTTCGCCATGGAGCCGTGCATATTCTAAGAGCTCCGCATCACTCTTGACATCTTTTACTTGGCTCATTTCTGTGTGAATTATTTCTTTTAAGGCTTCTGTTGCGGAGAGCTTGCGCATTAACTTCATTCCAGAAATCATAGTTTTTTGATCATATCGAGTGGAGAGATAGTTTCCAAAAAATTTAGGTGGCACGGAAGTGTCTGCAGATTGTATCGATATGCTTCCCTCGCTAGTTGGCTTGCATAGACTAAACCCCAATCTAACTGCGGGATATGGGTCAGGCATCATCAGAGGTCGCCTTCCATAGGGTGCGGTCGAATAACTTAAGGGAGAAAAATATAATTGTAGATCCGGCACATTAAGAGTTGGATCAGATTTTACAAAGCCTCCTCCTTGGTTGAGGCTCATCGACAACGGCCCGTTACGGAAGAATAGATACTGTAATGCAACCTTGATTTTTCCAGAAAGTGGGCGCAGTAACTGATTTAGAGATGGTTGGTTTGTTAGAAGTGTATGATCGAGTCCGATATGATCCTTTAAATGTAAGCCTACATCCGGTAAGTCACTGAGAACTTTTATATTGAGGTCTTTGAGTTTTTCAGCAGGACCAATCCCCGAAATCTGCAAAAGTTGAGGTGAACCGAGCGCCCCCGCTGATAATATTATTTCTTTAGTCGCATGTGCTACTTTTGGGCTACCTTTATGTGAATATTCAACTCCAATGGCCCTTGCTCCTTCGAAAAGAATTTTTTTGACGAGAGCTCTTGTTATTATAAAAAGATTCTTTCGTCTCTTAATTGGCGACAGATAAGCATTCGAGGCGGATGATCTCAGTCCCTTGTGCGTATTTGTTTGATACACAAATGAACCTTCGATATTTCCGGTATTGTAGTCAGGGTTTTTGCTTATTCCTATTTGCTCAGTTGCCTCCAAAAAGCAATCTGTTAAAGGATGCGCTTGTGTTGAAACATCTGTAACTCTTACTGGCCCACTCTGACCACGACTTTGATCGCTTTTACCGTTCCAAGTTTCCATTTTCCGGAAAAATGGCTCTATGTCTTGCCAGGACCAGCCACTAGCATGCGCGCCCCACTCATCGAAGTCATTCCTACTTCCTCGAGAGAAGACCATTGCATTTATTGAGCTTGACCCGCCCAGGACCTTTCCTCTGGGCCAATACATTTTCTTTCCATGAAGGTTTTCTTCTGGTTCCGTGTAATATTTCCAATTAACGGATTGATCGTAGAATAGCTTACCGTATCCGATCGGTAATTTAATGTAAGGGTTATAATCTTTTGGTCCGGCTTCTAGCAGAAGTATCTTACTATTTTTATTAGTCGCCAAGCGACCCGCAAGTGCTGAACCTGAGGATCCCGCGCCAATAATTACGTAGTCATAACTGCTCATCTAAAGATTTTCCAACTATGATGATCAAGTGGATTTATCCTTATTTCCTAATAACTGTACTAAGATTAAAAGGCCGGATGAAACAATAATTAATATAGTTGAAATAGCCGCAATCGTGGGATCAATCTGATCCCTCAGCGCTAGAAACATACTTCTAGTAATTGTGGAGTTATCTCCACCTGCTACAAAAAGTGAGATAATTATCTCATCAAATGATGTTAGAAATGCAATAAGTGATGCGGAAACAATTGAAAACTTTATTTGTGGCAAAGTGATTTCTCTAAAAGCTCGAAATCTGGTCGCACCTAGTGAACGGGCAACTTTTTCTTGGTTCATATCGTAATTTTTTAGCGCAGAGAATACAATTATTAGAACTAATGGCATCGCTACGAGTGAATGACCTAAAACTAAACCGAAAACACTTCCTACAAGTTTAAACTGTACAAAGAAGTAAAATAGGCCAATTGCCACAAGTATGATTGGGACCATCATTGGGGATATAAAGATTGGGAAAAGAATCTTGCTCAATCGAGAACTACCGTTAACTAGACCATAAGCCGCCATTGTTCCTATTGGGGTTGCGACAATTATTGTTAGTATTGCAACCTTAACGGATGTCCAAGTTGCTGACATCCAGTCGTTGAACCCATTTTCAACTTTCCATGAGAAAAAGTAATTTTCATACCATCTAAAAGACCATTCTTTTGGAGGAAATTCCAAATATTGGCTTGCTGAAAAAGACATAGGAATAACAACTAATGATGGAACGATAAGCAAGAATAAGACAATAAAAGATATAACATACAACCAAAGCCGGTCCTTTAGGCGGATTTGGGTTTCTGAGACATTTCTATTTAGAAAGCTATTAGCCATTATCGACTTCCTAATTGATCAATTGATACTAGTTTGGATGCTATAAATAGAATTATTCCCGTTACTACTAGTAATACTACACCTAAGGCACTTGCCGCGCCCCAACTGAAATAAAGCTCAATGTTACTAGAGATTTTCATCGCCGCCATTATCACTTTTCCTCCACCAAGAATTGCTGGGGTGACATAGAAGCCAAGACACAAAACAAACACGATCAGTAATCCGGCGAGCAGACCTGGAAGTGACAAAGGCAAAAAGACTGTCCAAAAAGCTCGAGACGGCGTTGCTCCTAAGCTTGACGCAGCTTTCATACAGTCTTTATCTATTGCGCGCATGTTTGCATAAAGCGGCAGGATAAGAAATGGTAGCATTATGTGCACCATTCCGATGAGTGTACCCGTTGTATTATGAACGAACTTAATAGGCTCAGATATGAGGCCCATATCAATGGCTATATTATTCAATAATCCTTTCTTTTGAAGAAGAACCAACCAAGCATAAGTTCTTACCAGAAGACTCGTCCAAAAAGGAATCAGTACACCAATCATACATATATTTGCCCACTTTCTGGATAACTGCGACATGAAATATGCGAGGGGGTAACCAATAGCAGCACAAATAATTGTGGTAAGAATACTAATTTTAAAAGTTGTTATAAATATTTTAATATAAGCTTTGCTTTTCCACATTCGCTCATAATTTTCGAACGAAAAAGTTCCATCGCGTCCAATGAAAGATAGGTAAAATAACCATCCTACCGGTATAGCAATTAGAGCTGTTACCATTATCAGATAGGGGACGGTTAGTCCAAAAAAGGTGTAGCCCTCTCTTGCAGCGAGTTTCCGCAGCTCATTTTGATTGATATTATTCGTGGTCAAACTCATTTATTCAACTAACCACATAGCTGTCAGCAACTTTGAGAGCGATCGTGACCTTTTCGCCTATAGCGGGGAGGGCTTTATCTGTAACGCTTTGATTTGGAATTCGTACTCTAAGTTCCTGCGCCTCTCCACCTGCAGATTCTAATTCAATAACAAGCAGCTGACTTTCTCCCTGAAAGATTGAATCAAGCAACGTACCATTAAAGTAGTTTTCGTCTTTCTTTTTTTTCGATGGCGCCAGAAAAACTTTTTCTGGCCTGACCACTAATGAAAAGTTTCCATCTTTGTCCAATGGCTGAGCCACGTTTATTTCTGTTTTTCCAATTGTTGCTTTTGAATTTTTTACTTGAACGGGAAGAAGTGTCGATTCCCCAATAAAATCAGCAATAAATCCGTTTTCTGGGTGCTCATAAATTTCGTTAGGTGTTCCTAATTGCATCAGCTCTCCACCGTTTATCACTGTAATCCTGTCCGACATAGTCAGTGCTTCTTTTTGGTCGTGGGTTACGTATACCGTGGTCATATTTAGGGTGTCATGAAGTTGACGGAGTTCAATTTGCATTTCTTCCCTGAGTTTTTTGTCAAGGGCTGAAAGAGGTTCATCCATCAGAAGAATTTTAGGTTTGAATACAATGGCCCTTGCAAGGGCTACCCGCTGCCTTTGCCCGCCAGATAGCTCATCTACTCTTCTATGCCCCAATCCTCCAAGCTTCACTGTTTCCAAGGCCTGATCAACTGTTCTTGAAGTCTCCGCCTTACTGACACCACGGAGTTTCTGTGGATAGCCGACATTTTGTTCTACGGTCATATGTGGAAACAGAGCATAATTTTGAAAAACCATTCCGATGCCTCTAAGATGAGGGGGTTTTAAAATTACCTCTTCCTCGCCAAACTTTACACTGCCATAGTCGGGATTAGTAAAACCCGCTAAAACCATCAGTAAGGTTGTTTTCCCTGATCCCGATGGGCCAAGCAGTGTCATAAACTCACCTGAGGTTATATCAAGGCTGATATCTTTTAATGCGTAGAATTCGTCATATTTCTTTGTCACATTTTTGATAGAAATGTTGAGTGAGGAGTTTTCCATATTAACCTGATATTTTAATGAATGGGGGCCTGAACGTTTAAACGTTCAGGCCCTATTGCTTAGTCGTAAACTTACTCTGTCATCATTTCGGTATACATTTCGGCAGCAATAGTGCGCCACTTAGAATACCATTCTGTAGACAAAGTTAATTGATGTTTTGCATTGTCAGGATGACTAGGCATCATTTTGGCCCGTGAATCTTCCATAAGGCCAAGTTCGTAAACCTTACCATTAGTTGGGCCATAAGTGATGTATTTTGCGAACTCTGCCATATATTCTGGCTTCATCATTTCGGCAATATACTTCATGGCTAAGTCTTTATTTTTGGCTCCTTTTGGAATTCCATAACCTTCCCAATCCATAATCCCTGTTCGCCAATCATATGCAACTTTCGCTCCATCGTCTTTAGCGACATCAAAGCGGCCATTCCAGCCTGTAGTCATATCAACTTCGCCGTCCTTCATCAGCTGCGCATGCTGCGCGCCAGAAGACCACCAAACCGCAATATGTGGTTTAATCGTTCTAATTTTATCCAAAGCACGTTCGATCCCGGCTTCACTATTTAGGACTTCATAGATTTGATCCATTGGAACGCCGTCTGCTAAAAGCGCAGTTTCAAGCTGTGCATCTACTTTATTACGCATTGCTCGTGTGCCAGGAAATTTTTCTACGTCGTAGAAATCAGCCCATGTTCTAGGCCCATTGTCACCGTAAGTCTCTGTATTCCATGCAGCAACAACTGAAAAGATGTCTGCACCAGCGCAATAGTCACTGTACATGCCAGGCAAGTGATCGCTAACGTCGATAATTGAGTAGTCAAGCTTTTCAAGCACTCCTTCCGCTGCCCCTGATGCGCAGCTTCCAGCGCCACTAGAAAAGATATCAAATTTGTCCGCTCCGGATTTTACCATAAGTTTTACATCTGATATACCACCATAAGTATCTTCTTTAACTGTTATACCCATAGCCTTTGCTGCTGGCTGAAAGATGCCTATGGATTGACCTTTTTGGTAAGCCCCTCCCCAGGACACAATACGTAGTTCCTCAGCGAAAGCAGTAGTGCTTGATAAAGCAAGTCCCGTGGCAGCTATTAAGCCGACCGATCGCAAACCTTTCATCATTAAATTTTCCTCCCAATTTTACTGTTAATTCGTTTAGTCTAACAACAATGGGATAGTAATCAATAATTGATTTTGTAAAATTATGCTGCAGCACAGCATCATTGAGAATGCAGTTACTGCATAGCGGCTTTGCAAATTTACCTGATGAAAAATAAATATAAACAATTAACTACAACTTATAGTTACGGAGAATGAACTATGTTTAAAAAAATATTAAAAACAATAATGTTGGCACAGGCTGCAAGTGCAGCAAGAAAGACGTTACGTTATCTTTCGGACCGCGATCTGAACGATATGGGATTATCTCGGTCAACATTTGTTGATGGCGTAGTTGAAAGTGTGAAAGCTGACATTGAAGCAAATGTTAAAGATCAACCAATTTCAAAAAACATAAAATGTGTTGTTAACCCAAATTTACTTGGTGCAGTATAGCCCACTAAGTATCATATCTAGGACAATGCGGTAGTTAGCTCAGATCTATGGCCTCTAATGCGGCTTCGCCTTCGTAGTTGAAAATCATAACGCCCGGGAAACCACCCTCGCGGAAGGTAAAAGTCTTTCTAAGTTGGTCGATCAAGTTTGAAGCATATTTTTCGAATTGCTGTAAATCGGAATTGTTTTCAAACTTAGCGACGATAGAGAGACTTGCACATTTGCCAATTGTGATACTTAAAGATTGGATGTTAAATTTATCAATTTTATCACCCAACTCCATCGAGCAATGGTTTGCGGCTATCTTTGCTTGATCGAGATTTGTAAATTTGTACTCAAAAATTCTCGCAAACATTTACAATTCTCCCAATAGTTCATCAAGAAACGTGGGCTTGTTCTGGGTTTTGATTATAGATTTTTTCATTACTTTGGGCTGAAGTTTCATTTTCCTTTGAAGAGATTTTCCAGCCTCGCTCAAAACCATTTCACTGTTTTCATATTTAGCTAAATCCAAATCAACTAATTTTGAGAAAGAAAGCTCTGAGATGGGTTTTCCTGAGCAAAGAGATAAAAAATCATTAAGGTCTGAAGTATCTGCTGAGTTTGTCGCAGTCCTAAAAGATTTCAATGCCGTTTGAACAGTCTCTGCAGTAATTTCTTTTTGCTCAGTTTGAGTATCGATCTGGTGAGCTATTCTTTCACACATGCCTTTAACGAGCGTGATCTGCTTATCGTTTAGTGCTAATGGTTGTCTGTTTAATAAACAAAAAGTACCAAGAGCATAATTGTCTTTATTTATGACTGGAAAGCCAGCGTATCCGAGCCATCTATCCTCATTTTGTAGAGATGGGTGAGATTTCCATTTTTCATGTTTTGTCAGATCGGGTATCAGTGTGGGCTCAGAGCTCAAGAGGACATATGAGCAAATGTTGTATTCGTGACGCTCACTTTTATCGCCACTCACCCCATCTGTACTAGCTATTCCGCACTGATAGTTCTCGTCAAAAAGACTAAACGAGACGTAATCAAATCCTGTAAGTTCTTTTGCCATCTCGCAAAATATAGAGAAATTATCAGCTTGTTTACCGTCAATAATTCCAGTGCGTTTGACTGCGACTACTCGTCTTTCCTCATTTTGGGGTCTTGGTGCTAATGCGGTAGACATTGTGGCCTCTCCTTTTGATCAATTATGCGGATGCTAATCATCATTAAAATTAAAAGAAATTATTGATTTATAAATTTATAGTATTGTCTTTGATTAAAATTTTTTTACCATCTGATATTTATCCATATGGTCACATTGTTGCAGCTAAAGAAACAGTAATCAAGGAACCAATTGAGGTATATAGTATGATTGGCGAAATTCTATCGACGGTAACATTATAATTCATTGCAAGCATATACGCCATTACTCCGCTCGGAGCTGCCGCAACCATCAATGCTGTTAAGTGATTTGCTGGATACGAACCACCAAAAAGAAAGGCAATGAGAAACCACGCTAAAATTGGATGTAAAATCAACTTTATAGTGGTCATCGAAACAATGAGTTTTGTCGGAGCTATTTTATCTTGATAACTAAGCATAATGCCCAATGAAAATAAGAGAGCAGGGGTGGCAGTTCCACCCATTTTTTCCAAAAAGAATAAAAAGCCGCTTGGTAGTTTCAGATTGGTTAGACTTATAACTAGGCCAATTAAAATACCAATTAGAGGCGGATTCGTAATTATTGCCTTGATTGTCACAAAAAATGGACGTTTGGAATTGGATAAAATATCCATCGCAATCAATGTCAGGCTAAAAATAAGGAGTCCATCCATAGTTATTATAGAAACTATAGTGAGTGTATTTGATGCTTCAAATATTTCATCGGCGATGGGTAAAACAAATAAAACATGATTTGTGAGTGCTAGTGCCAGGCCAATTAATATTGCTTCAGTATTCGACAATCTAAAAATATATTTTGAAATAAACACCCCGATCAAAAAGAGTATAATTTCGGATAAAAAGTATCCAAATAAAAGCAAAAAATCAAAATGCCTAATTGGAGCTAAAGCTAAAAATTCGATGCATAATGCTGGCATGCAAACAAGCATGACAAACTTATTTATTGCAAAAGCTGCAGCGACGTCAAAAGTGCGCATTTTGCCAAGCAAAAAGCCCAATGCACCTATTGCAAATATTGGAAAGACAGCAGTACTTAAATGACCCAACAAATAATTTTACCAGATTTCCAGCAGCTGAGTTACAGCCATAGCTCCAAAACTTATCACCAACAGACCTTTGAATAAATACCAAGGAGACCCAAGTAATTTTGCGCCTAATTCGGTTGAAGCCTCTTCATCATCCATATCCGAAGCAATAGCTTTTAAATCATCCATACAATCAAAACTGCTTACGAGCACGAAAACCAACGTAGCAATTAGTACCGCAGAAATTGCGAGGGCAGGGGTATCATCTATTGAGGAGATTATAACCAAAGTTACTAAATTGGATATCATCCCAATACTTATTGTCCAATAAAGATCCCTGCCTCGGGTATAAGCATTACTTGCTCGCCTATCACGATCTGTTGCGCTCGCAAACTTATTTGTCATTAAAATATTCCTGTAATCATTAAAATTTTAATAACTAATGATCTAATTTATTGGGGTGGCCCCAGTTTCGCTTCGAATAATTTTGCCATCACTTAGAGTAAAGCACACCAAGACTGCTTCACTTGTTCCGTCAGGAAAGCTTACAAATGAGTGGGAGATTAAAATGTCGTCATTTTCATAGATACATCGGGAATTCGTTCTTGTTACTTTTCCGCTTTCCATCATTCCACTAATCACGTTCACCCAATCGCTTTTTGTCATTTCAGAATTTGTAGCATGTCGGACGAATTTAAAATCATCATGTAATAACTCCGCATAAGCATTTACATCGTTATTATCCATTGCAGTATTGAGTTTTTCATAGATTGACATTGGTTTCTCCAAGTTTAAGGCAGTGAGGATTTCTCAAATTTTTGTAAAAAAACTGTGAGTTTATTAGGCTTTAATAGCAAAGATCTACAAGTACATAAATTGTACTGCTTAACTATCTAGTTAACAATATTTTTGAATGTCTTTTAAAGATGTTCAGGGCGTCAGAAGAACTAATTCTATTTAATGCGCCAGAATCGACTTCCTCTCGGCTCAACATCCAGCTACGGACTGGATCGTCACGCATCGCCCATTTTGGGAAAAGTCTTTTAGCATGTACCCCTTCTTTCAAGATTTTAACCTCAACATGACGATCGTCATGTTTAATCTTATTAAACGTTTCATCAATACTCTCAGTGGGTCCCTCAAGGTACTGTAGATATAAATCTGATCGACATATCAGAGCGCCTGTTATTTGATCTCTTTGATTATTATTAACAGAACTAATCATTATACCATTTAGAATATTTTGATCGAAACCAAATGGTCGGGAAGAGTAGATTAAATGCTTCAGTAAATATTTAACTTGTCCGTTCAAACTTTATCCAATCGTAATCAATTGGTGGCAAAGTCACCTACTTTGGTGGCTGGGGATTGTTAGCTGGATTAGAGTCTATAACCTTTACTTCGAGTAGGTCTTCACTTAGCCCTAAATTCAGTAGCTTTTTTTCCAACGACAGTGCCAACTCTTTCTCGTATATTTGCTCGAAACCTCTGTAAAAAGCAAACGACTTTAGATGTTTTGCTTTTTTTTCCGGATTTTCGATTGTGGCTTTAGTCCAGTCGTACAAAGCATAGTCCTCGATGCCGTTTTCTTCAGCTTCATCACAGTACCCTTTAAACGCATCATAGGTACATACTAGAGACATTCCATGGTCGTTGGATATTTCATCTAAATTATTTGCTAAATCTGAATGATTTCCACTTCTTAAACTTTCAGACAACCTTTCTGAAACCCTAATCCTTACCTGATATAGCCAGTCTGACATTTGCAACCTCTTCATTTTATCTTTAAAAGAAACTAGTTCTTTACACTTAAAATTCTAAACAAAAGTGGCTTTTAAAAATTTTTTAACTAAATACGTAAATGAAGATAATGTGCACAAGGTGGTAGCGAGCTATGTTTGAGTCCTTTTTTCCAAAACCGAAACTTTTCTTTATGTCGTTATTTGGGTGGGTCGCCCTATTAATAATATTTTGGTACACTTCTGGGGAATACGTAGGAAGTGCTTTAGGTTTTAATTTAGAGGACACTGCCCCTGTAATTGGTTTAGGGCATTTTATAACACCACAATTCTTGTGGTTTGATACTTATTTTCTCATTGGATTGTTGGCATTTTACGGTTTTTGGCGTTACCACAGTCCCCATGAATGGCAGGACTGGGCCATCTTAGGTTCCGCTCTTTTGATTTTCCTTTCTTATGCATCGGTTCAGGTATCGGTAGTTATAAACGCGTGGTATGGGCCATTTTATGACGATATACAAAAAGCCTTAGGGGGCGGTGGTGAGGTGACCGCCGGTCAGCTTTACGGGCATTTAGCTGTTTTCTGCACAATCGCGTTTCCTTATATCGCATTCATCATTGGTAATAGGTTCTTTACCGCACATTTTATTTTTAGGTGGAGAACCGCTATGAATGATTTCTACACAGCCAGATGGAAGCAAGTAAGGCACATTGAGGGTGCATCTCAGAGAATCCAAGAAGACACAATGAGGTTCGCTGCAATTATGGAGGGTCTTGGTGTCGCTTTCGTGGACTCTATAATGACCCTTATTGCTTTTCTGCCAGTTTTGGCCGCCCTTTCTATTCATGTAGAAACATTGCCAATCATCGGTGCGATCCCATACCCGCTCGTTACCCTATCAATTGTTTGGTCAATTTTTGGTACCGTTTTGCTTTTGGTTGCTGGTATAAAACTGCCTGGTCTTGAATTTAAAAATCAGAGAGTTGAGGCGGCGTTTCGTAAGGAACTAGTTTTAGGTGAAGAAAATGAAGACAGTGCTCAGCCTGTTACGTTAAAAGAGCTGTTTTCGAATGTAAGGAGAAATTATTTCAGAATTTATCTGCATTACACTTATTTTAACCTATTTAGATATCTATACTTGCAAGCAGATAATGTGATTGTTTACATCTTTTTGATACCTACAATAGTTTCAGGGCGTATAACTCTTGGAATAATGAACCAAATTTTGAGAGCTTTTGGGCAAGTTGCTTCTTCTTTTCAATTTCTTGTTTCTTCATGGACAACGATTATTGAACTGATCTCAATTTACAAAAGACTTCAAGCTTTTGAGGCTTCAATTCGCGATCAACCATTACCGCAAATCGATCAAGAGTTTATAGAATCTGGTTTAAAAGAGACCTAGTTGCGGGAAGGCTAATCATTGATTTTTGAAGTTTTTTAGTAATTTTAATATTTCTTTAACACTTTGGTAATTTGATACTTAGTAGCCTTCCACAATTATAACGTCTGCCACAGAATATTTATTTCGTATGGTTTTTGCTTCTTGATATTCGTGGCTCTCATAACATAATTTCGCAGCCGTTAAATTAGGAAATTCTATTAAAACAGTTCTTGCTTTACAGGACCCTTCAGGAACCTCTTGAGAACCTCCCCGAATTAAAAATTTGGCGCCAAATTTTGATAATGGTGCTGCGATTGCGTTTCTATAATCCTCATATCCTTTTGAGTCTTTAACATCCACGTGTGCAATCCAGTATCCTTTTGGCAAAGTCGTTTCTCCTAATCCTCGATAGATTTCTGCAAGACGCTCTAAATTTATCTCAGAAGTTAATCTTCTCGCTTTCGATGACATTACATTAATCAAACATTGAAATTAATTTGGTACGATATGAGCAACCATATTAAATCCCACACCTAATTTATAGAAAAATCTTATTGCATGTCGCATTCTACACAGCTCAACTCAAAATTAACTTTTATCTTAAGTAGACTGAATGAACCAAAATCATTGGATTTGATATGCAAACTAAAAATTTGGCGATAGGCTTGGCCATTCTCTCGACGCTTGGTTTCGCAATCCAAGATATGGTGGTGAAACTCTTAAGTGAGATTGGCTCAATGTGGCAATTGATGTTTTTAAGAGCGATCCTTGTAGTTTTAATTCTGGTAACCTGGGCGGTACTAAAAAAGCGTTCAGATATTATAAAACCAAAAGGATGGAAGTGGCCGATTATTCGGGCATTTTTAATGAGTTGTGCATATTCTTTTTTCTACGCATCACTTCCATTTGCCGCCCTTGCTCAAGCTGCTTCCTGCTTCTTTACTGCTCCAATTTTTACCTGCTTTTTTGCCGCTGTAATACTCAGGGAAAAAATTGGTTTCTGGAGAATATCCTCCATATTTATCGGTTTTTTGGGCGTGCTTTATATTATTCAGCCTGGCACTTCAAATATGCAGGCTGTCTTGTTTCTACCTGTGCTGGCGGGTGCCTCTTATGCGCTTGCTGTGGTAATAACGAGAGGGTTTTGTGCAGATTATCCTTCCTTATCGCTTACAATAATTCATAATGCATTTTATGCATTAGTCGGTGCTTTTATGGTAACATTTATCCCAGTGTTACCCTTTTCAGTAGAACTTAAAGTTGCAAATCCCTTTGTTATGTCAGGTTGGGTACAGCTTACTTCAGTCATACTAGTTATGATTGGGATTACATCTCTGACACATATTTTAGCGATGACCTCCTCAATAAAAGCGTACCAAATAGCTGATAGTAGTTTTGTTGCACCATTTGAGTACACCTACTTAGTTTTTGCCATATTAATTGATTACATCGTTTGGCAATATCTTCCCAATACTGAGGGTCTCATCGGGTTAACGATGGTTATCAGCGCCGGTGTATTGATTGCAATTAGGGAACGTAGCCTAATAAGATAAGTTTAGAAGAAAACTTTTTTGATTATACTGCGTGTAGAATTGAATGTGTTTTTTATTAATGCTCCGGTTCGTCGCCTATTTCAGCCATCTTTCTTGTAAGCATTCCCTTCATATTTTGAACAATATCTTGATACTTTGGATCTGAATATACGTTAAACAACTCTAATGGGTCTTCTTTGCAGTCGAATAGTTCCCACTCTCTGTCCTCTCCTCCATGATTTGTCCCTGGTAAGTCATATCCCTCGTTATACCAGTAGATTAGTTTGTACCTTTGGTCTCTAATGCCATAATGAGAATATGCGTTATGGTCAGGATCCCGGTGCATCCAATATCTGTGATATACTACTGCCTGCCAACTTTTTGGAGCCTTTCCATTCATAATGGGCATTAAACTGTGACCTTGCATGTAAGTCGGAATTTCGAGTTGAGCAGCATCAAGAAAAGTGGGGGCAAAATCAACATTACAGGCTAAATTCTTATTAATCTGCGCACTGGCAATTTTTTTCGGAAAACGAGCAAGAAAGGGCATCTGTAAAGACTCTTCGTACATGAATCTTTTATCGAACCATCCATGCTCACCGAGGAAAAAACCTTGATCTGACGTATAGATAACCAGAGTATTTTCTTTAAGTTCATTATCATCCAGATAGTCTAGCAAAACGCCAACACTTTCATCTATTGATGCAATTGTCCGTAAATACCGTTTTATGTATCTTTGATATTTGAACTGGCCCAGTTCCTCTTTACTTTTAAAAGTAAAAACTTCTCCACTGTCCTTATCTATTAATCGTAATTTTGAGACATCATCGGGGTTTGGTATTTTCCTATGAGACATCTCGGGTCGAACCCGTTCACCGACTTCTGAACCACCTTCTGGTTGAGCAAGGCCCAAATCAGCATATTTCATGTCATCTTTAATGCGCATTTTGGCTTCTGCCGCGGCTTTTGCACGATTCTTGTAATTGTCATAAAAGGTTTCTGGTACTTTTATATCCTCGCCATATAAATTTCGGTTTTTAGGGTGGGGTTCCCATTCTCTATGAGGTGCCTTGTGGTGGCACATCAGAAAAAAGGGTTTGCTCCCATCTCTAGAATTTAACCAATTTATACATTTGGACGTAATTATGTCTGTAACATAACCAAACTCTTCTCTCTCCTTGCCCATCTCAATCATAAACGGGTCAAAATACTCACCCTGACCTGGCAAAACTGACCAAAAGTTGAAACCCTTTGGTTCATGCGATTTACCTTCGCCGAGGTGCCATTTACCAACAATTGCGGTCTGATATCCGCCAGTTTGTAAATGTTTTGCAACGTGCGGTAAGTCATTATCCATATGTGTATCGAGTGTTTTAACACAATTCACATGATTATATGTTCCGGTTAAGATCGCGGCACGGCTGGGTGTACAAATTGAATTTGTAACATAACAATGGTCAAATCTTACGCCTTCATGGGCAATTCTGTCTATATTAGGAGTATCATTTAACCCGCCACCATAGCTACTAATAGCCTTGGCTGCATGATCATCGGCCATTATGAAAAGTATGTTTGGCTTTTTTGTCAAAGTTAAACCGCTTCCTTATTCCGTTCATCTACACTAACCACAAATGGTCCGCCAAGCTTTGATGAACCATTTTATCTTTTCTTTCTAATTTTGTGATTGCAATACTTAATTTACAAAATACCGGTGGTTATCCTGTTTTTGAGTTAAGTTCGAAATTACTGATCTATTAACTGCGGCAAACTGGAGCTTTCTTTGAAAAAAATTTGCACTAATTAAATTTGGCAAGGAGAAAGCACATGAAAAAACTTTTCGTATTAATTTTTACTACATTATTTTTGGCGCAGCCTCTCTTTTCAGCTGGTTACGGGAGTAGCGATACATCGTCGTCGGGATCATCCAGTGGTAAGGATAAAAAAGCAGATCCTTTTGCAAATGTTTATAAGTTGATTGATCTTAAAAAATTTACCGAGGCTCATAACGCCCTAAAACTTCTAAATGTTCCAACAAAGCAAGCTGACAGGTTTAATTTGCTAGGCTTTACTGCCCGTAAAAGTGGTGATTTAGAAACTGCTAAAAGTTACTACTTGAGGGCTCTAGAGATTAATCCAAAGCACGTTGGTGCTCTTGAATATCAAGGGGAGTTGTTTCTTCAGCTAGGCAAAGTTGCAGACGCTAAGCAAAACCTTGAAAAAATTCAACGGATTTGCTGGCTTCCATGTAATGAAGAAAAGCAACTCGAAGAAGCTATTGAACTAGCTCTAAAAAATTAAGACCACATATGTGTTCTGTAACATCGAATCCTACATTTAATAAGGTTAAGATGACTTTATCAGGCTACGGCTGCAGTTAAATGCTTTTACGGGTAATTAGTTCACTGTTGTTCATGACTCTTGCTTCGATAAGTTATGCTGGGTCCGAGTGTGATCACTTGGCGGCGCTAGAAGCTGATCCGCTTTCAGTTTCGATGGCCATAAAGTTTGAAGATCTTAATGCAGAAAAGGTAATTGCCGCTTGTTCAGAGGCCATAGTTACCAGCCAGGAAAAAACGGAAAAGGCTCGATTCACACTTCAGCGTGCTAGGGGTTATTTTCGCGCTGGAAACGCCGTCGCCGCCTTGAAAGATTTACTCGTGGCGCATGATCTAGGTTATCCTGCAGCATCTTTTGGACTTGCAACGGCACATTTCCTTGGGGATGGTGTAGAAAAAAACGTTTCGCGAGCTGAAACACTTTTTTTAGAGTCTTATCGTGAGGGAGTGACATGGTCTGCACGTGGTCTCGCTCTATTATATAGTGAAGTTGGATCTGACTTATATGACACTGAAAAATCAATTTTATGGGAAAATAAATTCAATGAAGAAATTAATTAACGTAATACTGTTGTCATTAGGTACTGTAGGTTTTTTTTCATTTTCGGTTGCTCAAAGTTCATCCGAACTAACATTTGAGATCATTGCAGCGGGAACAGGTGAACAGGCAAAGTCAGGTCAAAGGGCGACCCTTCATTATACTGGGAAATTGGAAGATGGTTCGGTTTTTGATAGTTCGCGTGAACGAGGTGAGCCGTTTTCATTCACCCTAGGTGCTGGTCAAGTTATTCAGGGATGGGAGCAAGGTGTTCTGGGAATGCAAATTGGGGAGATCCGAACCCTTAATATACCACCA
>NZ_CBFHHX010000016.1:0-24447 GCF_965655845.1 Candidatus Salinivivens marinus | reverse complement strand
CCATGCCTCGCGAAGGAGCTCCAGCTTTTCTAACATCTCGAGAGCCATTGAAACACAAGCCAATGCGTCCTCTCTATTCCCCCTGCTTTCTGGGTCACCAAAAAATACCAGAATTGCGTCGCCAATAAATTTATCAATAGTCCCTCCCCAACGAATAGCAATCTTGGACATTTCCGTCAGGTATTGAGTTAAAAGTTCCGTTAGTACCTCCGGTTCAAGCCGTTCAGTCAGTCGTGTAAAACCTTGCAGGTCGCAAAAGAAGACGGTTAGTGGCTTACGCTGCGTCTGAATTTTTACATCAAGTTCTCCAGAAAAAATAGAATCGTAAACTTGTGGCGAAAAATACTTTGCTAACTTTTCCGAAAGGGCTACCAATTCTTTTGTACGGTCTTCAACTTTTTTTTCTAAATTGGTATTCAGATCAGCAAGCTCTGCGTGTGCTTTATCTAATTCTTGCAAGCGTTGCTGCTCTGACTGATAGAGTTTAGCATTCTGCAAAGCGTTAGCCGTTTGGTTTGCAAGAATTTTAATTATTAGCTCATCGGACTTATCAAAGATATTTACTTTTTCACTCTCTACCGAAAAAACCCCAATTAATTCGTCCTCCATCAACATTGGTATTGCGACTTGACTTTCAGCATTTTTCAGGCCGGGAAGACTTATTTCCTCATCAGCCGCTGCATCTTTAGAGGGTTTGATCTGTTGTTTTATAGCCTGCATGTATTGCTTTTGCGCACCAAGATTTGCCATGCGCATCAATTTCTTTTTTTTGGCAACCATGCCTATCACACCAACGCCAATGTTTACCTCAGCTCCAATACCTTCATCTTTGTAGCCATGAGTTGCTATGACTTTTAGAACGCTTTCCGTATTATCGAGTAATAAGATCATTGAATGCTTAAAATCGAAATATTCTTCCATGCTGACAAGCATGGTTTTGGCAATCGCATCCAAGTTCAAAGTTTTACTAATCTGCGATGCGACTCTCTCAATGATTTCAATCTCTTTATTGCGACGTTCTAGCTGCTCAATTACGGTTTTGGCATCGCTATCAATCATTTGATCCCACCTATAAAGTTTTCCCGTGATTGCCTTGTCTCGCAATCAATATTACTTACTCTATAAATTATTTTTAGAAATTGATAGCACAGTGTAAATATCGGCACCTTTAAGCTCAAAAATGCCTGACATTCCACTCATAGATGCAATTGCCTCGAGTTTCATGTCCATCTCATCAAACAGATCGCCCTCATTCTCAGTTCTACTATACTCCAGTTCAAGCGTATACATGTCAAAAGAAGCAGGGTTAGTTATCGTAGCAAACGCAAATGGGTTCTGGCTTATATTTTTTTTCGTTTTGTTAAAAAACTGAAAAGATAGAGCAACCTCTGTTTCGCTTACATGCCATATTTGTGATATAACCGTTGTATTTGGCTCACCATCATTTGATACGGTCGTAATCCAACTTGGAAACATGCCTTGCAGCGCAGGAAGGTGGTCATCAGTAATCATATTATTTCTCCCAAATGTTAGATCTGTTTCCCTGCATCAGGACCGGGCGTTTGAACAAAAACTTTTTCGACTGAAAAAACTACTGCTAGGTTTGCGGGTTTCAACCAATACTTTTCAGCTAAATTTTCAGGAATCCCTAGTTCACCATAAAGACTATACATTTGTTTTCTTAGGTCATTGCAGGCTTGTCTTTCATCATCATAAACATCACGCAGATCTGTTACATCACCTTTCACATTGTACGCTTCGTGACTAATAACACCTACGAAAAGACTGACACGTGAGCCTATCTCTAAAGTTTGTACAAATGGCTTGTTTGTCTCTTTGTTCAGACAGCAAACAATACTGCCCGTGGCTTGGTCACAGCAAACGCCCAGTGCATCAGCATGAAATGGTCTCAACGAAGAAGACGCACATCCAATATGGCCTACACCTGTCGTTAACACATTATAAACTTGATCTGAGATCATCTTCACTACCCTTTTTGGTTTATACGTCAAAATATAATCTTCTGATTATCAAATTGCACTTTATAATTTAATGGTGCGACATTTGAATCAAAGGCTTAGCAAAAATAACGCTAAGCCTTTTGTTTTTTGGGACACACAGAGGAAACATTTTACTGCTAAAATTGTGATCAAAGGGGGGGTAACTGTGGACTAGTAGCCCATTCTATTGAGTAAGATAGGGCAAAAGTTGCTGGTGTTTAACCTTGAAACTCATCTGAAACAAATTCGTGAAGAACCACTCCTCGTGAACCAAACACTTGAGTAGCCAGACCTTCAACGGCTGAAAGGTAATGTTTCTCTAGGAGAGGTTTACAGGCTTCAAAAGCGGCTTGATCACGGTACTCAAATACTATGCCAACCCGAAAAGTGTGCTTTTTATTCCAAATCCGAGTTACAACTCTACGTAACATACCTGCGTCTGTAAAAAGTTTTGTAACTTCTGGCGAGAAGGCAGCATCTTGACGCTCCAGATATAGTTCCAGGTCTTCCTTACTGGCAAAGTCTCGTGTTGAGTAATTTATTAGCGTAGTAGCTGTCATTTAACGGTCTATTGTTGTTTTACCTTTTTCGAACATAGGTTCACAGAAACTCGACTGTCAACTACCAAACCTTTAGAATTAAGTATTTCTCTAAATCCTAGTTTGGGTTGAGGTTACCTATGGACTAGTGGACTAATTGGGCCATCCTAAGCGGTCGCTTCGGCAGCCTTTTTTATCTGACTACTGGATGCTGGCGTGTGATGATGGTTTATTGGAACTAGCGAAACTAAAGCTTTAACTTTTTGCTTAATAACGGTTAACCAAACGGCAAGCTATGTTTTGATGCTACCATCATTTTGTAACCTTTGTTTTGTAGCTTTCCGTCTACTTTTCGGGGGACCAGTCTTCCACGAAGTTTTTTGCCGAAAATTAAGACTGAAAATGTATTAAGTAATTTAGAAAGTCGAATTGCAGAAGTTGCAAAAGGGGAAATGTCATCTAGGCTATAAAAGTTTGTATATCCGTTTTCGTATAAAAGTTCTTTTGCTTGTGTAGTGCCGTTTACTATTTCTGAAACGTTAATTTCAAATAATACTAAAGGTGAACTTTCTTTAAGTGTGCGTAACATACCCCTGAGGGCTTCGTATTCGTGACCCTCCACGTCTAACTTTATTAAGGATACTGCAGACATTTGTTCGGTTGATAATTGCTCATCTAACACTTTTAAATGGAACTCTACTTTATTTTTGTATTTGTTCCCAGAAGTAACTGATGCTGCACCCACATTATGATCCTGATATGAGGTTTGAACGCATTCCTCTTTGTCCGACAAACCAAAAGGGCAAACACGAACATTCGAGAACAGCATTGCATTTGCTTCTAATATTTTTGCCGTTCGTGGGTTTGGTTCGAATGCAATAACTTCTTCAAAAAATGGTCCAAGTGCAGCCGTATGGTTCCCAACATTTGCACCAATATCCAAGAATATAGATCTATGTTTTAACTGTGGCAGTATGTGCTCTTGTATAGATTGCAACTCTTGCAATTCAAAGAAGCCTTGCAGGAAGATTTTGGTGCCTACAACGTCCTGACTGAATACCGCTAAAGGTGGATACTCTTTTTTGCGGTGATCTCTTTGTAAAGACTTTGTAAATTCATAAGCAAAAAATTTTCTCCGTTCAAGCAAGCAAAATGTCCTATTTGTTAATGTAAATATCCAATTGAGTTAAAACTGTATACCATCTACTTTAGTATTTGCGAACCTTGCACCTCTTAATTTGGCATCTACAAAGCTTGCTCCACTTAAATCAGCATCACCAAAATTAGTGTATTTCAAGACCGCACCATTGAAGATTGCGTTTCTTAGGTCTGCCCCTCTTAATCTTGCGTTACTCAGATCTGCACCAGAAAAGTTAGCTCCACGAAGATCAGCGTACTCTAAGTTCGCCCGATATAGATATGCACCTCTAAAGTCTGCCCGTCTGAGCTTTGCCCCTTCTAATTCTGCATTATTAAGATCACATTCCACACATTTATTAGTTTCCAACAAGCGTGTTTCGGCGCCTTCCTCTGCAGTGACTGAGCCAAAGACAATTAGTGAAATAACAATGGCGCTAATAACTGGTTTTAATTCGTACATTTTTGCTCTCTAGATGACGCAAGATTTATTGACAGTAAATAAACAATAGCAAGTAACAAGTACAGTAATAGGACTATAAGTTGCAAATTAGGCATACTCATTTGTAGCAGATGAAATTGTAGAGCCACTGTATGTGATCAGCTGTTGGTGTTTACTGCGAATCTGAATACGATACTGCTATGATCCAGTTAAAACGAAATAAGTCTCACCACTTTTACATTGAATGTAAAAATGATGTGTGCCGTCACAATGCCATGGTTCCAGTTTCCGCTTTGTTGAAAGAGTATGGCGAGGACATTACCTCAGTTGAAGTGCTGCGTAGGGCTAGATGTACAAAGTGTGGCTTTCAAGGGAATAGCCAAATGCGTCTAGTTTATGTTGGGAAAAGTTCTTTGGCGCAGACAGGCAGTGCAGTAAATAATGATAGCCATAAAGATGTAGAGGTTTATTGGTGAAGAAGGCATTATCACTAATAAAGAAGGTCAATCCACAAAAACGTACAGTGTATTTAATGCTGTTCATAATTATATTAATCCACTTTGCTGTAATACCTATTTGGATGTGGAACCTAGGCTTATGACTGTTTGGTTAGAAGCTTAGAGACGGGTCCCCAACTGATAAATTGTTGAACCCTACCAAACCGCGCCCAGTATCTGACGATTCAGCGGTGCAAGCGAAGTTCGTTGCGTGGGTACTGATATTATCTTTAAGTTATGTCAAAAACTTCGCATTAATGAAAGGAGAGTAGCCTATTTTATATTTTGATGCCAAAAATTAATTTGATTTAAATTTCATGATGAAGTTAGATCTAAAAATTAGATGGGAGGAAATCATGAAATCTATTATGAAACTTTGGTTAGTATCAGCCATTTCTTTATTTATTTCGTTACCGGCTTTTAGTGCTGATGTAACTATGCGAATTTCACTTCAGCTACCACTAAAAAGTCACTTGGGACAGAACTTACTTCTTTTCAAAGAAGAGGTGGAAAGTAAATCAGGTGGCGATATTGTAGTTGAGATATACGACTCTGCGCAGTTGTATAAAGATAAAGAAGTACCTGCTGCAGTGGGATCAGGTTCTATCGAAGCTGGTGTTGCATCTCTTACTCGATACGTCGGCGATATACCCGCAGTGGATATATTCTATCAGCCATTTCTATTTGACACGGAAGAAAAAGTGCGAAAGGCAGTTTCAAAAGGCTCAGCAATTCGAGGGCCGATTGATGAAGCGATAAAAGGCACTGGTTCCACGGTTTTATGGTGGCAGGCTTATGGTGGTGCTATAATGCTCTCCAATGGAGCTGCAATTAAAAACCCTGATGATATGAAGGGTAAAAAAGTACGTGTTTTTGGTAAAACGTTAGGGCAGTTTGTTGAAGCAACTGGTGGAGCACCAACCCTTATATCTGGATCAGAACAATATTTGGCATACCAGCGCGGCACTGTAGATGTCGGTATGACCGGAGTCTCTGGAGTAAAGTCAAGGAAACTTTACGAAGTGATGGATACAATTACAGTTACAAATCACGCCGATATAGAATTTATTGTAGTTACAAATACAGATTGGTGGAATGGGTTAACCGATGGCCAGCGTTCCATCATTAGCAATGCAGCTGCTGTAGCAGAGAAGTCTGTTCGAGATAAGATGGCCAGTATTGAAGCAGAAGCATACGAAATCGCTAAAAGTAATGGAATGAATGTCGTTACGCCGTCCGCTTCAGATATTGCAGCTTTTAAAGCCGCATCAGCGTCTGTTTATGATGACTATAAAGCTAAGGCAGGAGCATTAGGCGCACAGCTACTGGAAGTGGCTTCCGGATACTGACCTGTAATATGATATTTAGAAGGCCACCGCTGAAACAGGTGGCCTTCTTTTTATGAGGCGAGTGCATGAAATTATTTGCAAATAGTTTTGAAAGGTTAACGCTTTTACTTGCGTGGTTGGCCGCCTGGTTGTTTGTAGCTTCGGGAATTATGCTCAGTTATGAAGTAGTTGCTAGATATTTCTTTTTGGCACCGACAAAGTGGGCCGCAGAGCTGTCTCAGCTTTGTTTAATTTACGGAACGTTATTATCCTTATGTTGGTTGCTTCAGAACCGACGACATATCCAAATTAATGCCATAACTTCGCTTTTAAATGAAAAAGTGCAGAGGTTCGTAGGTATTCTGACAATGGCAGTTTTAATTTGGTTCAGCGTTTTTGTAGTAATTTATGGATGGAATATCTTTTATGATTCATTCGAGCGAGGAAGAACTACTGGAAGCCTACTGGATTTACCTTCGTGGATCGCTGAGGTTCCAGTGCCAGTATTATTTGCATTTCTTGCCGTGCAGGCAATCATCGAAATATGGAAACTAGTGTCAGGTGAAGCCATACCTACAGGAGGTCATGAATGAAACTTCTTCTAATACTAGGTGTCATGTTTGCACTACTACTTGCCAGTTTACCAGTAGCTTTTTCATTGGGTAGCCTGGGGCTTGGAATGCTACTATTTGAGGGATTTTCCCCACTTATGGCGCCCCAAGCTATATTGTCTACACTAGACGGTTTCATATTGCTTGCAGTGCCTTTGTTCTTGTTAATGAGTAACATTCTTCTTTACGGTGGATGTGGCCGTGAGCTTTACGGCGCGGTTCAATCTTGGGTGGGTCATTGGCCTGGTGGTTTAGCGATCGCTACAATTATATCTTGTGGAATTTTTGCAGCCATTTCAGGTGTTTCTGTAGCCACTGCTGCAACAATTGGTGTTGTTGCAATCCCGGAAATGATAGAGCGCGGTTACAATAAGAATTTTGTTTACGGTCTTTTAGCAGCAGGTGGAACTTTAGGAATTTTGATACCACCTAGTCTTCCTATGATTGTCTATGGTTTTATTACTGAGGAAAGTGTTATTTCTCTTTTCTTAGCCGGAATAGGGCCAGGGATATTCTTGATAGGATTATTCATAATTTATTCAATAATTTATGCGCATGCTTTTGGTGGTTATACACCCACCAAGAAAGCTTCGAGAGAGGATCGCATCAGGCACTCAATTAAAGTAATTCCTACGATAGCACTTGCAGCGCTTGTACTCGGCGGTATCTACGCAGGTATTTTCACCCCAACTGAAGCAGCTGCAGTGGGTTTCGCATTAGCCATTTTTTTGACGGTTGTGCTTAAACGGTCTCTTTCATTTAGCGATTTTAGGCGAGCTGTTTTTGAGGCGATGGTTACAACAGCTGCAATCCTTATTATTATTGCTGGCGCCAAAATATTCGGGAAGGCGATAACTTTATATAGAATTCCGCAGGACATATCTGGGCTGATTGAAACATATGTAAACAGTAAAACGCTGTTCGTTATAGTTGTATGCGCAGTTTTGATCGCGATGGGTTTAGTTTTTGAAACATTATCTATGGTTTTGATCATGGTGCCCGTTCTCCTGCCAGCTGCCATGAGTATGGGTATTGACCCCATTTGGTTTGGTATTTTTATGGTTGTAATGGTCGAGTGTGCTTTAATCACCCCGCCTGTTGGGTTAAATTTATATGTTATTCAATCAGTTGCCGGTGCTAAATTAGGCGAAGTTGCCAAGGGAGTTCTTCCGTTTTTGGCACTTATGGTTTTTACCGTTATGGTTATGTACGTCTGGTCAGATTTAGTTTTGTATATTCCTTTTAAGCTTTAGCGAGGTATTGATGAACATTTCAAATAATGCGACATCATTTTTAAGAAATTTGATCGCCTCAGGTGAATTTCTACCAATGCCATGTTGTTTTGATGCCCTTTCAGCAAAGCTAATTGAGCAGGCTGGATTTAACTTGACGTTTATGTCTGGTTTTGCAGCGTCGGCTTCCAGGTTGGGTGCTCCTGATCTTGGTTTGATGTCCTATGGTGAAGTAGTCGATCAGGCTCGCAATATTGCGGAGGCAATAAAAATACCCATGATAGCAGATGGCGATACCGGTTACGGTAATGCGATGAATGTAAAGAGAACGGTAAGTGGATTAGCCCGCGCTGGATGTGCTGGCGCATTGATAGAAGATCAAATAGCGCCAAAACGTTGTGGGCATACCCCTGGGAAGGATGTGGTCTCGCGGGAGGAAGCGTTTGATAGAATTCAGGCGGCAGTTGATGCAAAGGCTGACGGAGCTGATATTCTAATTATGGCTAGAACGGATGCAAATCATACTCATGGCATAGAGGAAGCTATAAATCGTGCACAAGTTTTCCATGAAATCGGTGCGGACATTCTTTTTGTCGAAGCACCAAAGGATATTCATGAAATGCAGCTAATTTGCAGAGAAGTTCCTGGCTGTAAAATGGCAAATATAGTGGAGGGAGGTCTTACGCCCAACCTCTCCATGCGAGACCTTTCTGATTTAGGATATCAAATCGCGGCTTATCCTTTAACTTTGTTATCGTCATCTATGCGCGCCATGAAATCCACTTTGGAACTAATGAAAGATGATTTGCCACGAGATGAGTTGTTATTAGACTTTGCAGAACTTCGAAAAAATATTGGGTTTGATGAATACTACAAAGCGTCAGAAAAATATACTTCAGCGAAAAGAAAGTAAATTTGTCTGAATATAAAAAGAACAAAGTAGTGTCCTCTTTTGAGGATAGAACTGGGTTTTTATGCGTTGATATTATTCTTTTAGAAAATAGCAAATTCTCATTCAAAGCGTACCGCCGCGATCCTGAAGACACCTCAGGTTGGTTTTTTGTTGGAGAGGAAAGTAGTATCCAGTTTATTACTGAAGATGAGGCAATTCAAAAAGCAAAAATGATATACGCTTGGATGGAGGTTTAAAGGTACTTTCTCTAAGCTCTCTCTAAGTCACTGCCAACGCAGCCCGCGCGATTTAAAAATTTTTTTTGCGCGATCGGTGTAATCAGTTATAATTCCATCTACACCGATATCGATCATAGTTTCCATATCTTCAACCTCGTTTACCGTCCAAGTGCAAACCGGCAAACCTAAGCTATGTGCTTCGGCAACAAGATCTGCAGTTACATCTTTAAAATATGGACACCATAAGTGCCCACCCGCAACTTGAATGGCCTCAGGTATAGACCTGTTGAAAGATGAGAAATCAGGTGAAATTTCTTCACAAGGTTTATCGTATGGATCATCCAAACTTTCGGGCAGCTGAGATAAGTATGATCGTGGCATGTTTGGGGCCAAACGATTACACTCTTCTAATAAGTCCCAGTCAAAGCTGTGCAAAACTGTGCGATTTGACAAAGATCTTTTTTCGATTTCAAAAACTATATTTTCAATAATCGTACTTTTTTTGACTAACGGTTCAGATTTGATCTCTAATAGTAAGAATAGATTTTTACCTTTTGGAAGACAGGCTAGATCAAGTAGATCAGTTAATTTGGGTATGCGAACATCTGATAAGCAAGCTTGTTCCGGATATAAACGACCATAAGAACTACTTTTATCCACACCGCCAACATCAAACATTTCAAGCTGAGAGCTTGTAAGATTACTTATTCGTGGCCCATCTTTCGAAAGCCAATTACCCTCAGAATTTCTTGTTATCGCTTTTGATAAATAAAAGTCATGAGTAATTACTGGTATTTCATCTTTTGTAAGTAAAACGTCAAACTCGATCGCTTTTATCTCGTTGTCTAAAATGTACTCGAAACCCTCGATCGTATTTTCTGGCATTAATCCCCTAGCGCCCCGGTGACCAATCAAGCCGATAAATCCAGGCTTTCCGCGAAAAGCATTTAGCTGGGGAAAGTTTTGCAAGTGTGGAGAGTCTTTCAATGGGGATCCTTTTCCCTATATCCGATAATTCTTAAACTTTTACATGCCTTCTATAATCATAAGGTCGGTATCAACACCCTTGTCCCGTATAGATTTTGCAGCTTGATATTCGTCACTAAAATAAAATTTTTCAGCAGCTTCTTTACTTTCGAATTCAATAAGTGTGACAATACCTGAAACACTTCCCTCATGTCGATCTGCATGAGGACCACGGGCTAATAGCTTGCCACCGAAGCTTTCTATTAAAGGCAGTGCTACAGATGAAAATTCTTTAAAAATATCTTGGTTGTTGACGCGCAAGTTTGCCATTAGGTAACCTTTTGCCATTTTATACTCCTTTACAAATTTTCAAATAGTAATTGGTTTGGATGGTTCTACCGTTTGAGTTTAAGTTAAAATTGTTTCCGTTTAATAACAGTAAGTGTACATAATATATTCTTGTTAGATAGTAATGATTTTGTACTTCCCATCAATGAGTATTTATATATGCTTTCTCCATATAATTTTACAAATTGAAAAGGTTTTAAAAGATGAGGTATGTGGGTCTTGCATTAATAGTCATAGTCGTAGTCGGTGCATTTAATGCAGCTGGTGATATAGGTCCAGCCATTGATCTGTTAGCGTTTTTATTTGTGTTGGGCATTGCTGTCGGCCACATGCTAGGGACGAAAGATGGGGATAACAGAGTTACCCGCTTTGGAGATGGTGCTGTCCGTGGTGGCTGGTTAGGGTTTCTGGTAGGGGTTATAATGATAGCGAGCAGCCCCTCTGCCGCCCAGATGGATTTTTCTGCTATAATGCCAGCATTTGCAGTAGCTGCCTTAACCCCTTTGTATGGGTATTTTTTAAAGCTTATATCAATGCAGGTAGATTGATAGAAAAATACAGAAGTACTTTTCCGAATAAAATTTATTATGCTTTTTATGCGATAAGAATGGTGTTTGCGGCAGCCGCGTCTGCGACTGCAGTGACCCCAGTTAAACCCGTTAACTCTATCACGTTCACAATAGACACGTTTGCCGTGTTGTTGTCGAATGTATCATTACTCTCAACAATATATGTATTTCCGCTGAGTTGAAATGCAACTACACCAACGGCATCTGCATCATCTGCAGCTTTCTTTATAACGCCATCGACTGATACTGCGTCGATCCATTCCGAAAGAGTGTTGATAAGACCAGCATCTGACCCTGATAAAGTTGCAACTCCATTTGTGACGGAAGCCGTAACCGTTTCACCTCCACTACCACCGGCAATCGCACTTTTCACGTCGATAGATCCAGAATTTGCTCCTTTAGCTCCAGTTACTAAGTCAATTGTATCATTATCTGCATCGGCGGCGGCAGCTTGATAATCGGTTATCTTATCCATAGAAGCCTCAGTTGATGTTCCTGATGCGAAATCAAACTCGTCGTCGCCAGCTCCTCCAGTCAGTGTGTCGGCCCCTGATCCGCCATTTATTGTGTCATTTCCGGTGCCTCCGGAAATAGTATCGGCGGATGCTCCGCCACTTAAATTATCATTTGCATTTGACCCAGTTATTGTATCATCACCACTGGTCCCAGTAACAGTCACCCCAGAGCTTGAGGAGCTAGCATTCACGGCAACACTGTCTGTGCCTGACGCAAAGGAGGAGGCGAAAGTAAAATTTGATAAGTTTATTGTTGTTTGATCGGCAACAACTGTAAATACGGCAGTACCAGTTCCATCTTCTGCAAGTTGCAGGGTTGCCCCAGACACGTCACTTGCGGCAATTTTTTGGGTTGTCCCGCCGCCTGTTAACAAGATGCGTTCAACGGAAGTGAGGGTTAGATTGCTTGCACTTAAATCTACGCCTGCAGCAAGAGAGAGTGTGTCTGAACCTCCACCACCTGCGTTGATGTTTATTTTGGCGGATGATCCATCTCCATTCGTTGTAATTCTTATTGAATCATTAGATCCGTTTGATGCTATCACAAATCCATTCGAATCTGCGGTTATTCCATCTATTTTTATACTATCCGCTGCTGATCCTGTCTGAATATTAGCTACGCCATTGGTAGTCCCGTCTAAGTTAAGTGTCGCAGATCCTGACAAACTTGATGCATTTAATGCTACTCTGGTTGAACTGCTGCCGGTGATTGTATTGCTGTTGAGATCAAAGTCACCTGTCCCGGTAACCACAACACTAGTGAGATCAGCTCCAGTTAAATCGGCGGAGCTGTCAAGATTTAAATCATCTAAAAGACTTAAATTGAGTGTTTGAACATCTACAAAGTTTAAGCCAGCAATATTAGCCGATTTATCGCCATTTGATGTGTTTGAATCAAAAGTTTTTAGTGTCAGTGCGTTTGTGGTAGAACTTGTTGCGTCTGTTTTATGGTCAAAAGTTGGTGCAGAAGTTGAAGAGGTTTGAGCAATTTCCGTATCGAGATAAAAATCCTGACTGTCTTTTATTGTAATTGTTTTTCCATCGAAGTTTTTTAACCTGAGCTTTACAGACGTTGCGACATTCGTAAAATCTGCTGTCGCACCTGTTAACCAGAGAGTTGCTTCTGAGTTAGTATTTACAACAGTCTCAGTTGAAATATCTGCAGAGTCTATACTTACGACCAGGGGAGAGGAGCCACCTAAGGTTAACTTTTCTAAGGTTGATGCATAAAGATTAAAGTTCGTTGAATTTCCTAAAGAATTTATGGCATTAACGCTTACATCTTGGTTGCTAACACTATCTGAGTATATCGTAGATTCCTCTGCAGCAGTAAGATTGAGAATTTGTGCGGAAGCCAAGCCATTATTAGATGTTGCGGTAATTGAACCTGCCGATTTTATAGTTGCTTTTCCAGCTGAGTTAGCGTCTGTAATTGTGATATCAGTGCCTAAAGGTGCTCTTTCATTAGTCAGATTAAGCGTTCCAGTAGTATTTGTTGCGCTAATTACATTAATAGTACCCACATTGGTAACATCTATATTCCCTTTTAAGGCACTCAAGTCCCGTAGCGTAACATCCCCATTACTGGTAATCGCCACATTTCTGAGTGCTGATGCAGCCGTAATGTCTGCAGCATATGCTTTGTTGATTATTATGTCTTGAGTTGCAGTAGAAGAGGTTAATGTGACACTTTTCCCACCTGCATTTACAATTAGATCTTTGGATGAACCAGTTGTCGATAAAGCAGTGTCGGCTGAAATATTTAAGTTTATATCTTTGTCTGATTGGCCTGCAACTTTTATTGTTGAAAAATGTGAGCCTACAGAAATAGTTGCGCCGACATTTATTAAATCGAGTGTTTTTACTAAAGAGTTTGAATTAGTATTTTCAAAACTTACAGTGTCACTCCTGGTGATGTTCACCAAGTTCACATCAAACTCATAATCGTCACCCAACTTTGTGGCCGAAGTCGTAAAAATAATCTTCTCTATGCCACTTACTGTTGGTGTACCGATAATATCGTCATTAGCGGTTATTGTAAGTGTATCGTTATCGTAAGGGTCCGTATCGGCAACACTTGTACCGGATATCAAAGTAGAACTTGTTGCAGTTATCGTATCGTTTACCCCAGCCAAACCTAAGTTTTCCACTTCGGCAACAACCACTAATGAATTTGAAGTAACAGGAACTGTTGAAGTGTCGTCAGTAGTAGTATCTGTTGTAGTTTTTGTGCTTGATGTATTGCTTCCGCAACTTGAAAGTATCATTGCAAGCAATGGATAACTGTAAGCTTTTTTTCTTAGCTTTGTTAGCAAATCCAGACGAAGCGTCAGATCTCTAATTAAACTCTTATTTATTATCGATTTTACCATTCTGCTTTTAATATCTTCCTGCCAAGAAACTGCTCAAAATACACTTAAAATACACTTATGGGATACAACGACATAACTATTAAAATGTATAGAGAATCAAAGTTTTTATAATTTTTCTAGTTTGTCTATTTAATTGATTTCTTTGAAATTTGCTTATGGTAAAAACAATAACATCATATCAAAATGAAAAGATGCAAATTACGTTAATTTTATCAATCTAGTGAACAAAAAATGACTCTAATAACTTGGGTTCTTTTAGCCTCTGCCTGTTTAGCTGGCGCAGCGTCGCCTGGCCCCAGTATTGCGTTGTTATCCAAAACAGTAATGGATGGAGGACGTCGAGCTGGTATGGTATTCGGTTTGGCTCATGGTCTCGGTATTTTTTTCTATGCGTTTTTAGTCGCATTTGGTTTGAGTGTTACCTTATCTTTTATTCCTTTTTTGATAGATTTTCTTAACGTTGCCGGCTTAGTATTTTTATTTTGGCTGGCATATATAATGTTTAGCTCAAGTTTTGCGCTCTCAGAGTCAGGACAACAGAAATTTCAAATATCTTATACTTTATTTGGGAACTTTGGATCTGGATTTTTGATAGTATTTTTAAACCCTAAAATTGCGCTTTTCTTTTTGGCAATATTTACCCAGTTTGTCGGTGACACCTCTTCATTTCAAGAAAAAGCAATAATGGTTTCTACAGCAACTTTAATTGATACCAGTTGGTATATTTTTCTAACTTTCATTATTGCACTACCAAAGTTTAGGAAATTCCTTCAATCAAGGGCGAGGGTTTTTGAGTTTGTACTAGGATGTTTCTTTATTATTCTTTGTTTATTGTTAGGAAATAAAATTCTTTCTGATATTTTGGGATAGTCTAGGCCTAATTTTCAAATATTTTATTGAAGTCAAATTACATCAAATCTTGGTGCAATAAGTTTTGCCGCATCCAGTAGGATGTCTTCTCGAAAATGTGATGCAACCAGTTGAACTCCTACAGGGCGATCTTCATTTCTATCTGTTGTAACAGTCAATCCAGGCAGACCCATGAACGGTAATCCAATTTGTAATATTTGATCTTCAATGATTTTTTCAAAATGCCCCTCTGATTTTAAATCCTGAAGATCGTCAAAAGGCAGAGAGCAGGAAACGGGGCATAATAGAAGTGGGTAATCGAATAGAAATTTTTTCCATTGTCGTGTCAGATTAGCGCGCTCTTGAAGCGCACCCATAATTTGATCTGGATTTCTGTATTCGGAGATTTTTCGTAAACGGTCGTAAATAAGAATGGCATCTGGATCATTTTCCTTTCTCACTAAATGCTTCGCACTTTCGTCCATTTCTGCCATCCAAAGCACTAACTGGTTTTCCATTGCACTACGCAATGGCGGTATTTTAACTTCGTCTACTTCCCAACCAGCCTGCTCCAATTTTTTTAGTGCGCTGAGAAGGGCTTTTTCAATTCTGGGAGCAACTTTTATTCCCTCTGGCGAGTTGCAAAAAGCAATTCGTTTTAAATAAGGTTTACCTTTTAGTGGCATATCGACTGACCAGGGATCGCGATGGTCGTGATTAGCCATTACTTCAATGCCGAGCTCAAGGTCTTCGATGTTTCTTGCGAGTGGGCCAGATACAGCCATAAGTTGAGCTCCTATGAAGCGATCCGGACCTGAAAAGTTGTGAGCAGCAACTCTACCCAGTGATGGTCTTAGCCCATGAATGCCGCAAGCATAGGCTGGGTAGCGAATTGACCCAGCTATGTCAGTACCGTGACCAATAGTTCCTATTCCGGCTGCTACAGCGGCTGCCGCACCTCCTGATGATCCACCTGGAGTAACTAATTGATTAAGTGGATTTTTCGTATGTCCATGAATTGTATTTCGTGTGAACCATCTAAGTGAAAATGCGGGGGTATTGGTCCGGCCGATAATGATCGCCCCAGCTTTTCGTAAGTTGTTTACAACAGGATTATCGATTTTAGCGACAAGGTCCTTCTGCAATTGAATGCCATTGGTGGTTGCATAACCTCTTTGGTCTACGTTTATTTTCACAGTTACCGGCACACCGGCAAGTGCTCCGAGTTCATCTCCTTTGTGAAGTTTGCTGTCTATTACGTCTGCTTCTTGGAGAGCTTCTGTTTCACAACTTTCGGCCACAGCATTTAGTTTACCATTTACTTGATCCATCCGAGACAAATGACTTTCGGTAGCTTCACGGGCTGATATTTCGCCTTTCGAAATTTTTTGCCTTAGCTCCGTAGCTGTGAGTTGCCAGATCTCCAAAGTTATACTCCAAGGTAAACATTAATAATAATAAGCAGTAGTCTATTCAATCATCAGAGAATTAAAACCAGTGATATAAAAATTTATGTGAAAAGTTTTGCGTAAGCGAAGGAAACTGAATATCAATAAAGAAATTATCAAAGGGGCTTCAATGGATTTATCTGGTAAAAAAGCAGTAGTATTTGGAGGAACATCTGGAATTGGGCTGGCAACAAGTCTTCTCCTAGCAGCGGATGGAGCTGAGGTTACGGCTATTAGTCGCAAACCTGATAAAGCGGGAGATCTGCCAAACGGGATAACTACTCGCGTGTGTGATGTTCTGGATCGTAAAGCTGTTGAGGCAATTTTGAGCGAGCTA
Organism: Candidatus Salinivivens marinus; assembly: GCF_965655845.1. Classification (NCBI taxonomy): domain Bacteria; kingdom Pseudomonadati; phylum Pseudomonadota; class Alphaproteobacteria; order Rhodobacterales; family Paracoccaceae; genus Candidatus Salinivivens; species Candidatus Salinivivens marinus. Next base: position 8,126 of record NZ_CBFHHX010000016.1, on the reverse strand, counting down.
TCGCAAATAGACATTTTGGTTACAACAGCGACGGGCGGGAAACGGGCTTATGGCCCGTTCCTTGAAATGGACTTGGATGGCTACAAAGCTTCTTTCGATAAGCTTTGGGGTTATGCGAATGTTATTCGATTTGGAGCTAAACATGTCTCAGATGGTGGATCAATTACTTTGGTGTCTGGAGCTCCTGCGCGTAATTGCCAGCCTGGTCAAGTCGCCTTATCGTCTGTTGGTGGCGCAGTTGAAGCGATGATGCGTGCAGTTGCTAGTGAAGTGGCCCCACGTATCAGAGTAAATGCAGTATCTCCTGGAACAATAGATACTCCAATGGTAATTGTTCAAGGCGCTGAACGTGAGGAACTATACAAAAAGACTACAAAAAATAATTTGATACCGCGTGCCGGAAGAGCTGATGAGGTTGCGCAAGGAATTTTATTTGTTATTAAAAACGAATTTGTGACTGGGACAACCGTAGATGTTGATGGCGGCTGGCTATTACGAGAGCCATAATTACTATTTCAATCAAGTTTCGAACCCTATCTAAGTAAATTTTAGCAGAGCTCAAGAAGTTACAATGGAACATAAAACTAGAAAACTACCAACAGTTGCAGACTTGCTTGCGCTTAAAGGTAAAAGGCAACTAACTATGCTAAAGTTTTTCTCTTTGGATGAAGCTGCCGCTGCAGAAGCCGCTGGTATAGATATAGCATCGGTCCCAGCAGATGTATTATTTCATCAAGAGTACCGACAGTTTGCTCCAACAATTTTTTCAATGGCAGGGCAAACACATACAGAATGTGGTTCGCCGAGCGAGTATTTAAAGTGGTGTAATTCGGCTATCGAAAAGGGTGCAGATGCGTTGTATTGTTCGGGATCGTTTGAAACCGTTTCGATGCTTTCTAATGAATATATTCCTGTTGTTGGACATGTAGGGTTAGTTCCTGCCCGGGCCACATGGACTGGCGGATTTAAAGCTGTCGGTAAGACTGCAAATGATGCCCTAGACTTACTTCAGCAAGTTAAGTCTTATGAAAACGCTGGAGCTATAGGTGTGGAGTTAGAAGTTGTTCCAGTCGAGGTTGCAGATGAGATTTCAAAACGAACTAGTATATTGGTTTGGTCAATGGGAGCGGGGGCTGGTTGCGATGCCCAATATTTATACTCAAATGATATTTTGGGATATACGGACGGACATATCCCAAGGCATGCTAAAGTCTATCGAAACTTTAAGGGTGAATTTGAGAGGCTTCAAAACGAGCGTGTTGGAGCGTTTAAAGAATTTGTAGAAGACGTAAATAATGGTAACTTTCCGGAAGAACCTCACCTTGTCAGAATGCAACCCGATGAGCTTTCTAAATTTAGAGAGCTACTCGATAAAATCTGATTAAAATTGAAACTTCTGCATATCTTGTAATCAATTACCGTCTATATTCTAGTTTCACGTGCGCTTTGATTTAAACCAATCTTTAAAACTGTAATACTTGTTAATCGTAGGTAAGAACCAAGGGTTTCCGTCATAGAAAGGAAGCTTGGCTGGAGGTGATCCATAAAATACACTAGGGTTATTACTTATGCCTAAGGCCATTTCGGCAGCTTTTTTCCCTAACCAACGTGCCCACACTGTTCCAGATCCGGCAAAGCCTGCAGCGTAGTAAATATCATTATGTTCAAAAACAGTGGGTAATTGAGACTTAGTGAATGCAACATTTCCGAGCCAGCAGTATTCAACTTTACAATCTACTAATTCAGGAAAAATTTTGACTAGGTTTTTCTTGAGATAAATCACTGATCTTTCAGATGGTTCGGATCTGTCAAAACTGCGAGACCCCAGTAGTATGCGCTCTCTATCTGGTGTGGGCCTGAAGTAGCTGTATATATTTGCGGTGTTACCATACATCCTAAGCTTGGGCATATATTTTTTAACCATATCAATGCCCAGTTTTTCGGTAACAATTATACAGCTTTGCGTCGGTACAAGCCGTTGCCTAAGGAATTTTGTAAAATTATATTTTCTTCCAGTATACGCGTTGGTGGCTACAATTACTTTTCCAGTGTTTATGGTGCCCATGCTTGTAACTATACTTTTCCCGCCCGTTTTGCGGTCTAATATTTCTGTAACCTTATTGTTAAAACTTACTGACACGCCGGCTTTTTCGGCAATTCTTAACAGACCGGAGAAAAATTTACCTGGATGAAATCCACCAATCTCTTCTCTCACCATTCCTCCAAAAAAAAGATCTGTATTTATTTCATTCTGCTGATCTTGTTTTTTGACCATATAGGCTTTGTGGCCAATGATTTCATTTAGATTATCTGCCTCGCGGCACTGCTTGTCATAATCTGATTGAGTCATTGCACCTGTAAACCGTCCGGTCATTTGCAATTGGCAGTCTATTTTTTCATCTTCACAAAATTTAATTAGATCATATCTTGCATCTACGCCCTCTGAGTAAACATTATTCGCGAAGTCTGTACCGAAATTTGTCCGAAGTGCGCTCAACGAAGGCCGAATTTGTCCACTACAAATTCCCCCATTTCTTGTGGATGCACCGAGGCCAGGCATTCCACCATCCACAACGATTACCGATTTCCCTTGGCGAGCCACTGTCAGGGCTGCTGATAAGCCTGCATAGCCAGCCCCAATCACAACGAAATCAGAGTTTACTGGAAGAGTATCTAATGCCTGAGTAGGCTTTAGAGCCTCCCCAATTTCCCACCAATATGCTTTTTTCTTAAAATTCAATCATGGCCCCGCTGTTATCTTAGTATATTTGGCAACCACGTGGCAGCTGAAGGTAAGAAAATCATTAATATACCATAAAGGATTCCCACACCTACAAAAAGAGGTACTTCTTTGAAAGCTTTTGCTGGATCATCTTTGATCACCCCGGCTGCGGTGTAGACACCCACGCATACAGGCGGCGTGATCATCCCAATACCCGCAAAGGCAACAAAAACAACATATAAATGTAAGAGATTTTGATTGAGTGACGTGATGATTGCAGCAAAAATTGGAACAGTGAGATAAAATACCGGTACAATTTCGATGAAAGTACCCAAAATAAGGCAAATCAATGCCAAAGCGAACCAAAAAACATAAATACCAGCCCCAAGTTCAGTAAAGTATACTATAATCTTTTGTGGTAACTGGGTGTATGTCAGCACAACGCTTAGAAATGTTGCCGTTGCAATAATAGCAAATATCACCGCCGTAATCGAAGCTGTCTCTTTTAGGCAAGCGATTAAACCAGAAACTGTTAGTTCTCTATAAATAACAAACCCCATTATCATCGCCCAAAGTCCTGCGATCGCCGCTGACTCTGATGGTGTGAGTAATCCTGCATATATGCCGCCTAAAATAATACCTGGTGTAATAAGTGCTGGAACAGCATTTTTTGCTGCTATAAAGCGTTCTCGGGTATTACTTTTTTCTGCGCTTTTTATAGAACGACATTTAAGTAATACGACACCGACCATGAATAGTAATAAAATTAAACCGGGGACTATTCCTGCGGCAAACGTTTGTGAAACTGGTACGTTTGTTAGAGCGCTAAATAAAATTGCGGCGTTAGAAGGGGGAATTAATGCTTCTAATAGAGCCGCTGAAGCTGCAAGTACAACAACAAAAGGTTTCGGATAACCCTGTTCTATCATTTTCGGCATCATAATGGTTCCGACTGCTGTAATAGCAGCTAAAATGGATCCACAAAATGCAGCAAAGAAGCCCATAGAAATCACCATTGCTATACCTAGACCGCCAGGCCAATGGCCAACTAACTTCGTTGCAAAGTCAACGAGTCTGGTAGCAGCGCCACCACGTAACATCACCATGCCGGCAAATATAAAAAGAGGCACAGCAATGAGCACATGTTTAGTAAGGGCCCCAAAAGATACTTGGATTAGAACAGACCAAGGAAGGTTCAGACCTAATATGGCCGCCATGGAACTACCTATTCCAAACACTAAAAATATTGGCACGGAAAAGCATAATAGAAAAAATGATATTGCGAAGGCTAATATGTACATTAAACGCCCTTCGTTTTTTCCTGTTTGAGATCATAAATCGCTTGGATGGTCAGTTCTAGAGAAAACGATGCTAATATTATAAAACCAACTGGAAATGACAAATACATCCACCATATTGGTATATCTATCTCCAACTCCATCATTTGACCCAAATTGAAGTATAGAAATGTTGCCTCCATTCCTGCTTTGAAAAATACAAAAGAGGCAACCAGTGCGGTCAGGTTCATTAATAGTTTTAGAAATTTTGATTGTTTGTCAGATGTGATCGATGCAAGAAAATCTACTTGAATGTGGTTTCCTTCTCTCAACAATGGGCCAAGAAGAGGAAATACCAGCCAGCATACTAATACTGGTGGTAATTCTATCAGCCAGTCATAGCCTGTTCCAGATACATATCTGGTTATGGCACTCAAACTAAGTGCCATAACCATAATTGCGACAATAAGGATGCCTATTAAATATGAAACCTTGGCCAGTAAATCATTTAATCTGGTCAAAATTATCATGGCCAAATCCTTAATATAGTGAGATCCTTACTTTTTGGCGTAAGCCTCTGCTGCCAAAAGTACATCTTTATCAAACATATCAGCCATCGCAGGCATGACTTTTTCGGTCATCATTGCATCAAATTTGGCTTTTTCCGCACCACTTAGCGTGGTAACAGTACCACCTCGTTCAACAAACTTTGTTAGTGTGCTTTCGCCAGCATCTAAAATTGTATTTGTTGCGAGCTCACCAACTTCAGCTCCAACTTCCATTACAAGCTCTTGAAGATCTGCTGGCAGTGAATCGAACCAATCTTTGTTAGCCATGATGTATGCATCAGCAAAGTACTGATAGGGCTTTTGAGCATAGTTTAAATATTCCCACCAGCTGTAAGCTTCGATGCTTCCTGGAGGACTATTAATAGTATCTATCATCCCGGTTTGCAGTGCCGTATAAACTTCCCCTGTCGGCAGCGAGACAGTATTAGCTTCAAATGCATCCCACATTGGCCGTTCACTTTTAAGAAGTGCTCTTGCCTTTAGTCCTTTCATGACATCTACCCCGGTCAATTCTCGCGCACTGGAAAAAGTCATTACTGGTCCAACAGGATTATACATTATTAGCTTCGAATTACTTTTTGTTGTTAGGTCATCCCATATTTTACTGCCCGCATCAGACTCTTTGAAAAAATTCCGTTGTTGCTCATACGATGAGAAAAGGCCCGGGTAAGAGGCTACATTGAAATTCTTATTAATTGGTGGAAAACTTACCACTCCAACAACACCCCCTAGTTCCACTGCACCAGAAGTAATCGCTCCCATTACCTCTCTGATACCAAATAACTGCTTGGACGGGAAAAATTGTATAGTAAGACGTCCGTTTGACCTTTTAGTTACTTCGTCTGCAAAAATTTGTGAATGAATTGCACTTTGGTGCTTTGGGCTCCAGTGACCCGACATTCTCGCAACAAGGTTTTCTGCAGCCACCGAATGCGTAAAAATTAATAAAAATGAAGAAATTATCGAAATTAGCTTGCTTACATAGCGCAGCCTTATCGAATTATTTTTGAAATTTGTGTTCAACTTTTAATCCTCCCAAATTACTTGCCAAGACTGCTAATGACGAGACTTGGCCAAAAAACTGAACCATAAAGGGAAGAAATCACCAAACGATTTTTATTTTGTCCTTACGTTACTTTGAAGCGTTTATGATTTTAATGAATTGTTACTGACTGGTTTTCAATTTTTGGCTCAACATCAATCCAGACAGGAAAGCAGTCCGTACTCCATTCTGCGACGTAAAACATTTTGAAAAATACATCTAGTATATTTCGGAGCAATGGCTCGTCTCCTTCTAGATGCACTGCATGTTTATCATTATCTTTAAAAATTATTCTTAATCCGTCTTCCAAATTTTCAAAATCTACACTTTTGATAAGCCATGCTTTGGTTTGTTTACTAGCTATACTGACCGGCTGTTTTATTTCATTTGAGTTTGTTTTCATGTCGTTGGTTAAATCTTGAAGAGAAGAGATATTGGAAATTTGCTCAACCCTTTTAGAAAGTTCCAGAACAAAAAGTTTTCCAAGCCGTTGAGTAAGGAAGATCTGTGCTTGTTCCTCGATGTGTAAATCACAATCAAGTCTTATCCTATCTTGTTCAGGGTCAAAATTAGCTGTAAAAGTTTTCAACAAGTGGCTTTGCATTGAGATATGATCCATAAAATTATTATTTTTGTCCTTTGGTGGTTTAATCACTAAGCATTCGCATTGCCGCTGTTTGCATCATGCCATCAATTGGAACTTCTCTGCCGATGTACTGTGTCATCAAACAGCCCGTCACATCCCTGACGGGATCTACCCAAAAATAGGTCGCTGCTGCTCCGCTCCAGCCGAATTCGCCAAGGGATGTTGTGTATTGGGCTTCCCCAACATTTTCCATAACTCTCCCTATTAAATTCCAACCGTAACCACAAAAAGGCTCATCGTTTATTCGAAATGTATTGTTAGGAAAACTTACCCGTGCCTTATGCATTAAGTTCCACATTCCTGCAGAGAGAATAACCTGACCATCAATAGTTTTCCCGTCTCTTAGCATATTTGCGAATTTCATATAGTCTGAGATTGTTGAAAATAACCCATAACCGCCCCGCCGAAATTCTGGGTAATCTAACGGGTGTGACCGCCCTAAATGAGCAGGTTTCGACAAATCATGTGGTAATCGTTTAAGTACGGGTAGCTCTGATAATGACCTCACGCCATATACTTGCATAATGCGATGTTGGTTTTCTGGCTCAATAGTAAAGTTCGTATCAGTCATTTCGAGTGGATTAAGGATATACTTTCCTAATAGTTCTGTGATTGTCTTTTGAGTTACCGTTTCTAAAAGATAAGCAAGAACATCTGTGGCAACGCTATAACGCCAGTGTGAGCCTGGATTGAAGACTAAAGGCAGTTCTGAAAGTATACTAATGATATCACCTAGATCTCTATACCCATTTTCCATAAGCTCAGCCTGGCGATAGTAGGGAGCAACTGCACAGCCAATGTTGAAGTCATAGGAAAATCCAGCTCTATGGGTTAGAAGATGTTCCACCGTAATTAAGCCGTCTGCTGGTGCTAAATGACCATCGGGGTTAAGCACAATCATACTAGAAAATCGGTTATCAAATTCTGCTAGAGTAGAAGTTAATTGAAGATAGCCGTCTTCTATAAGTTTTAATGCTAGAACTGAAATTATAGGTTTAGTCATCGAGTAAACACGATACAAAGCGCTTTCAGGAATTTCTGAGTTGGTGGCAAGGTCCTGGACACCGGATTTTCCAGCAAAAATATTTTTTCCACCTTGGTCTATTCGCCACTCTACACCAGCGAATAAGCCTTCGCTTACAAGTTTGTCAGCTGTTTTCTGTAGATAATCCAATTATTAAACCCTTACTTTGATAATCCAGTTATATAGAGAATACTGTTAAATCTATTATAGTAGATAACTTCAGCGTAGAATTTACACCGTTCACGACCCCACATCAATTCAAATTGGAAATATTGACACCGTTCAACAAGCATGTGAACTTTCTTTTACTGTAAATTGATCTTTAGATCAGCCCCAATAGCTCAGTCGGTAGAGCAACTGTTTCGTAAATAGTAGGTCGGCGGTTCAAGTCCGTCTTGGGGCACCAATAAAATCAATAAGTTAGCAGATATAGGGTAGAATGAAAACTTCTGTGGGGAAACACAGGGGAAACATTCGCTTTTAAAAAGAACTATTCTTTTTGTTTATTTACTTCTTCACTCAGAGTTAAGCCGGGTAGTCTTAACAATAAATCTTCCAGCCCTCTGCTCCATGCATTACTTACATCAACAAAGTATGGATCATTTGCATTCAAACGGCCCTCGACGCCAGATTTTATAGTATCGGTAAAGTAAATCTGAAAATCTAGTGGAAAACCAACTGTTAAATTGGCTTTCAAGGTGGAGTCGAAGCTAACTATTAAAAGTTTTAAAATATCCTTCATACTGAGGTCTCGCCGATAGGCTCTTACAAGGATTGGTCGCCCATATTTTATTTCTCCAATTTGAAAAAAAGGCGTATCTTCAGTCGCTTCTATAAAATTTCCCT
>NZ_CBFHHX010000015.1:0-26030 GCF_965655845.1 Candidatus Salinivivens marinus | reverse complement strand
TCCGAAACCTTCCAGTTCCTCTAGGCGTTTGTTGATAGCATCCTTTATACCGTCTGCCAACTGATCACGGCCAGTTTTCCCTTCAACTTCTTCTACGGTGAATTCACTAACTACACCAAGAACCTCAGAACGCAGCGCTAGTTGATGCATCTCAACATTCTCAATGACGGTCTCATCATATTGGGTGGAAACGCCAACACTCACTTGCAAAAACGCTTTGGAGCCCTTTAGGTTTGTAGTAAAATTATCGGGGAAAGTGTAGTAACTTGTTACAAAAGTATCCGTTGACGGTGTGTCCTTATAAACTTTTTCTGGCTCAGCCGCGGCTTCATCTTCGCCTTCAGCACTCGGCAATTGTCCAGCTTGTTGCAATTTCTTCTCAATAAGCTCTTCGACCTGCTCAACTGGAGTTTGCGTGGGCATAAACAAGAATGCGCCTACTCCGAGACCAATACCAATAAGTACTATTGGCCCAAGTCCAAACAGGGCAATTTTCTTAAAATTAATTTTTTTCTTTGGTTCTTCTTCAGCCATAATATTTTCCTATGCGAGTAGGTTTAGGTTATATCCATTTTCAGAAACTGTAATTGTATTTTCATCATCAGTTTCTTTTAAAACTTCATTTACTTCATTTTTATTTCTATCAGACCCGTCTTTTCTGTTCGTATTGTCCCCGTTTTGATTATTCTGCATGTCCACCGAGTATTCTGAAAGCTTAAGTCCGTTTTGTTCTGCTATAACCTGCAAAACGCTTTCACTTCCCCGTAAAGCCATGACTGCAGCGGAATTTTCCGCAATCATTTTCACTTCGACATTAGATCTTTCTAAAGAAACATTAACCCGGACTTTACCAAAACTTTCCGGCTCTAGTTGCAGTTCAAAGTTTTCAGAACCCTTGGCTATTTGATCTGCCAGTAACATCCCTAAACGAGACGAAAATTGAGCCTCGTATAGATTTAAGCTATTCAACGCAGCGTTTTGTCCAATGTTTGGCATATTTTGTTTAGCTGCAGCGTCTGCTGGGTTGCCTTGCGCTTGGAATCTTGCTTGCTCAATTAAGTTATTAGAACCAAGTTTTGCTTCACTTGTTTCTATTCTGGCAGAATTTGCACGGATACCTTGATTTACGTCAACTATTTTCTCATCTAAAAAGATATCTTTGTTTGCTACTGCGGAAACCCATTGGAAATTATAACCTGGTTTTTCATTTGAATTAAGTGCGTCACGGTATGAAACGACATCAGCAGTTGAAACCATAAGCCGATTTTTAGTTTTACGCTTGAAGGCAGCTAAGAGATCTGAAATTGGTAATCGCAAATTATCATCCAAATTGATAATTGCCTCATTTTTACTTATTTCGGATCTCAAATTATTAAGCATTTGCCTATTGTCAAACTCTCCTGAAACCAGAGAATTTAATCTTGAGATGAGTTTTTCAGCGAAATCCTCTGACAAATCCGCCGCACTAACAAAATTTAAGGATTGCCGCGATAGTAGTTCTTTTTTGTCCTTAGACATAAAGATTTGAATAGTAGTACCATAATCTAATTTGGACTTTTCCCCTTCACTTTCACTCGAATTGCTGACTGCGGCGGCATGCATAAAATCGCGCAAATGCACATCATTTATAAATTCTGCATTTTCATTATCCGAGATATTTAACGTCAAATTTGTCGAAGGTGATTTTGGTTCTGAAAACCTTAAATTTACCTTTTGTGGGAAATTACTTCCAGAATGCAAATTCTCCATACGTAGGTTAAATAAAAGCGTCGTATTCTTCAGTTTGTCAATTTCAAGATTGATTGTTTTGCTTTCTTTTGCATCACTTTCCTCAAAATCAATCACTTTGGTCATCGGCTCATGGTTGTCGGTTTTCAACAACACCTCCGCTGAGTTAGGTTTTATTAGAGCCTCTAGTTTAGAAATTGCACCGTTTACTGGATCTGCACCATCATTATCAGATGACTTAACTAAATCATTTGGATTAACAAAGATCTTTGTAATTTCGATATCATCATAAACAGCTGGCAAATCTTTGATAATAGGTGAAAGATCTATTGATACTACCTTAGGTTGAGGATCCTCCATAATTGAAGTATTTATCACCCTTTTAGAAACTTCTGGAAGTTTCTCCGCCAAAAAATTAGTAGCTGGATTTTCAATAATGGCTGAGTTTGATGTTAAGATGTTATCACCTTTTAAATCTTCACCTCTTCCCGGAAATGCTGTTTTGAGTTCGTTTAAAGCCTTATTAAGGAGAACATTCTGGTTCACTGATACATCGGCATCAATCACTCCTTTTAGTGATCCCGCCTTAATTTTCTTCAACTCGGCTTCCTTATTTAAAAAATCAATAAATTTTGATGCGGCACCAGTTGAAACATCCTCTGAAGATATTTCGCTATGAAGTGGAACAGATATCTGTTCCTGATCAAGAAATTTCTGCAATAATGCTAATGTAGAAGGCTCCATTTCGGATTCTACTTGAGTGACCAATAGATCTGTATTCGAAGCAAGGTCCAATGTTTGTGCCGAAGAAGATAGCATTGAAATAATGTCTAGGAAACTGGTTACTCCCGTAGAGCCATCAGTTCCTTTTGCCCCTGTAACGCTTATATTTGCCAGCGGATTAGAATTGTTGGCGCTATTATTTCCAATTACGGTCATGAGTGTTCCTCGGACGCTATTTCAAGTGAGAACAGCAATATTCGTGCCATTCATTGACCGCGTTTAGTTACTCCCAGATTTTCATCCTGCTTTTTAAATAAAGTCTCTCGCATTTGCTTCTTAACTTTATTTTTTTTTCTCTCTACTATTTCGTCTCTAGCATTGGATTTCTTTACCTCTGCTAAGACTGCCAATTTTTCGTTATCTAAGAATTCTAAACGGTTCGAAATTACTTCTTTTTGATCAAACATTTTCTGCATTAAACGCCTATTGCTTACAAAAGATTGAACTCCGATTTCTTCGATAAGAGCATGATTTTCGCTCAGAAGCCTATCTAATTCTCTATTGATTGTTTGACATTTTGCCTCATCAGCTTGTATCTGGCTCAATTCATTGATTGACTTCTGCCGCTTAAGTTTTTCTTTAACTTGCAGTAGATTATATTTCTTCAACTCTTTCAATTTATGCACCTAATAATTTTGAAAGTTGATCATGCGATTTTTCAAAATCACAAACTTCAGTCTCGTCTTGGTGAAGAAACTTCAAAATCTCAGGCCAAAGAGCAAGCGCTTGATCAAGATCTGGATCTTGCCCTTGAACGTATCCGCCCATAAGAACTAAATCCTTATTTTCATTATATTTTGATAAATACTTTCGTAAGGTCTGAGCATTTTTTTGTTGTGGTTGACTCACAATATTATTCATAAGCCGGCTAATGGATTGATTAACATCAATTGCCGGATATATGCCTTGCTGCGCTAAATCCCTACTCAAAACAATATGCCCATCAAGAATAGCTCGAGCTGTATCGACAACGGGATCGGTGGTAGTATCATCTCCATCGGCAAGAATAGTATAGATGGAAGTTATTGAGCCAGAACCATCTGTGCTTGTGCCAGTTCGTTCTATTAGATTAGGTATCAGAGATATAACGGACGGTGGATAACCTCTTGACGTAGGCTGTTCGCCGAGCGCCAATCCCAATTCTCTTTGAGCATGCGCGACCCGAGTTAAAGAGTCTGTAATTAATAAAACGTTTTTTCCCCTCTCACGATAATATTCTGCAATCGTCGTTGCTCTTTTGGCGCCCTGGATCCGAAGCAAGGGAGATCTATCCGCCGGCACTGCAACTATGACCACCTTGTCACGAGAATGAGAACTAAGTATCTCCTTTGTGAAAGATGCTAATTCTCGCCCTCTTTCACCTATAAGTGCCACGACAACTACATCAGCATCTGTACTTTTTGTAATCATCGAGAGAAGGACTGATTTACCAACTCCAGAACCAGCAACTATTCCAACCCTTTGTCCTCGCCCTAGAGTTAACAGAGCGTTAATGTTTCTTATGCCAACATCTAAGACTTCGGTTATGGCTTGCCGTTCAAAAGGGTTAATTCTTCTGCCATTAAGGCTTTTGCTATCTAATAGTTTTAATTTACCCAGGCCATCTAATGGGTTTCCCAAACCATCAATAACCCTACCTAGTAGTGCATCCCCAACGCCAACTTTCTGCTGGGTATCAGTCAAAAAAACTTTGTCACCAACACGAATATCTAAGTTGGACTCATAAGGAAGAATATCGACCTTATTTTCTCCAACCCCTACCAGCTCCCCTTGAAATTCTTCATTAGTTCTAGCAAAAATTGAACAAAGGGACCCTATGATACCGGGTAAGGGCGTTGCTTCGATAACCTGACCATTATAGGAAAGAACTTTTCCAAAATAATTTGAATGCAGCAACTTGCTTACAGAAACGTTCTCAAGCGATCCAGTAAAGTAATTTGTTGGCTCGTTAGATTTTATTCTAACCTCTGACATTTAAACCCCAAATATATTTAGTGGCTCAACTCTCGTTGAAAGCCCGTTGTATTAGAAGTTAGCCTGAATTCACCCCTACGGAGATCTGCCCTCTCCGTAACCTCAAAGCCTAGGCTCTTAACTGCATCGCTCCCTTTCAAAAGCTCTAAATCAGCATGGTTGAGTTCAAGCGTTACGTCTTTTATTTCGCCCACTATATCGCTAGCCACCTGCTTGATTTTATTCAAAAAGGGAGTTGGAAAGTCTTGGATTTCAGAGTCCAATAACTCGTTATGTAGCTCACAAATTTTTGTTTTAATTAAAGCCTCTAAACTTTCTTGAAAATCATCCCTGATTGAAAACATTGTCTCAGTTAAATCTTTTAGAGACCCTTTCTCTAGTGACATTGCCTTTTCAAATTCTTCGAGGGCTTCTTTATATCCTTTATCATAAACGAGCTGGTCTTCCTCTGTAAGCGACGATTCCACCTCTGTTGATTCCGAAAAATCCTCATCCGCTTCGCTTCCGATCTGTAAGTCAGAAATCTCTAATTCAACTTCGTCATCTGCCTCACTTCCAATCTGTAGGCCAGAAATCTCTGATTCACCTTCTTCCTCTACCTTACTGCCAATCTGTAGGCCAGAAATCTCTGATTCACCTTCTTCATCTGCCTCACTTCCAATCTGTAGGCCAGAAATCTCTGATTCATCTTTTTCATCTGCCTCACCGCCAATCTGTAAGCCAGAAATCTCTGATTCGCCCTCTTCATTTATAACTTCGTCTTCATTATCATCGTTTTTTGTCTCATTAGAGGTTACGATTTCAAAAAAGCTGTTGAACTTCTCAAATTCCTGCTTTTCCTGTGTAAATCCATCAGAGACACTAAATTCCGATGAATTCGCAACTGCCAATAAACTTTCTAAATCGGTGTAATCAGAGTTTTGATCATCGAGAACATTATCTTGCAATTCGCTCATTATACCATTTCCTCTCCACCTCTGCCGGCAAGAACAATAGTACCATCATCTGAAAGTTTACGCGCAACGTTGATAATTTGTTTTTGTGCCTCTTGAACCTCTGTAAGCCTAACCGGACCCAGTGCTTCCATCTCGTCGCGAATATTTGCAGCCGCTCTAGTAGACATACATCCTAATAATTTATCTTGCAGTGCAGTTTCCGCACCTTTCATAGCTATAACAAGCACATCTTGATCTACTGATCTAAGCAGAGTTTGAAGTGATCTCTCGTCTGAACCACCAAGATTTTCAAAAACAAACATGTTATCTTGAATTTCAGCCATCAAATCACGATCTTCCTTCTTGATTGCGCCTAAAATTCTGGTCTCCATCTCAGTTTTAGTGAAATTCATAATTTTAGCAGCAGCCTTCACACCGCCGATTTGTGACGCTCGCAACGATGTATTAGCTGCAAATTTTGCCTTCATCACTCTTTCAAGTTCCTTGATGGCACCAGGCTCCACAGTTTCTAGGGTCGCAATTCTACGCACAATGTCCGCTTGAATATCATCCGGAAGCAGAGTTAGCACATCAGCGCCGAGCCCAAAATCTAGATACGAAATGATCAGAGCTTTAATTTGCGGATGTTCATCAAGGATAAGCTCTGAAATTGCGCGGGCATCCATCCAATCAAGAATATCAATTTGCGACTCTGAACTGGCAGGAGTAATCCTACCCAGTACCGATTGAGCTTTATCATCACCTAAAGCCTTTGTGAGAACATTCTCAATGTACTGACCAGCACCCAAACCAATGCCTGTCTGTTTCTTGATAGTTTCTAGAAATTCATCAAGCACAGCATTCACTGTTGTTTGATCCACACCCGTAACGGAATACATAGCGGTACCCAAGTGCTGAACCTCTCTAGGCGTAAGTTTCTGAAGCACTTGTGCGGCTTCATCTTCCCCAAGCAGCATCATAAGAATGGCTGATTTCTCGGTACCAGTTAGGTTTTCTAAACTTTCATCGCTAATTTCTTCTGCCATTTTTTTATCCTACTTTAATACTTCAAGGTCTTCGCGCATCATCTGCTTAAACACATTCGCAACCCGTCCAGCTTCATCTGTCACAATAATTCTTACAAGCGCTACTTTATCATCATAGGTATTCGCAGTATCCAACATATCAGCCGAAATACCACCTTTTTTCTTTGGCTTGAGCTTAGCTTTTATTTCATCAAGGCTCTCGCCCTCATCAACCTCAACAGCTTCCGTCTCTGTAGCGCGTTTGGCGGCTACTTCAGCCATGGTCTCAGCCTCTGCATAGAGTTCCATTACTGAATTAGTACTTGCTGTTGGAACTAATATTTTGTTCAACATAGGCCGGACAACTCCCAGAGCAACGATACCAATTAGAAGAACTAAAAGAGTTTTCTCAACCATTGACCTGAACCAGGCTCCCTCATACCATTGGGTAACAAAGCCCTTAAACTCTTCGACAAATGGCTGTGAAGTCACTGTTAAAGTATCACCACGCTCAGGCTTTATGCCCAAAGCACTTTTTACAAGGTTTTCCACCTGTGTTATTACTTCGGCAGGAACAGGTTCAAAGGCTTCCTCTCCTGTATCAGGGTTAATAACTTTACGGTCTCTGATTAGAAGCGCAGCATCAATCCTTGTGATTAAATTTGATGGATTTTTTACTGTCTCGTACGTTTTACTCACTTCATAATTTTTCAAATCAGTTGATGACTTCGTCTCAAACTTTTCCTGATCTTCTTGGTTTTCATTATTGGACAAAGCCAACCCAGCCTGGTTCTGTTCTTGGTTAACAGTTGCCTCTTGGGGTGGTTCGTTCGAAATAGCGCCAGGAATACCAACTGCATCCTTTTTGGCAGTTACGTTAAGTGAATTTTGTTCGCTTCGTACTGCTATTGAATCAGGATCAACTATTTCCTGGGAAACCTCTTTTCTCGTAAAATCTATTTCTAAATTCACCTGAGCATTGATATTCCCCGAGCCAACTATAGGCGTGACTAAACTCTTTATTCTATTCCGATAAATATTTTCTAGGCGCATCCTGTACTCTAACTGACTATCAGCAAGCGCTTGATCTGGATCATCAGGTGAATTGGATAACAAGTTACCAAATTGGTCTATTATCGACACATTTGACGGACTCAATGCAGGAACGGAAGATGAAACTAAATTAGTAATCGCCACCACTTGAGTTTGATTAAGCTTGCGTCCATTTTTCAGATTCACGAAGACAGAAGCTGTAGGCGGTGTTTGGTCTCTGACAAATACAGATTTTTCTGGGATAGCCAAATGAACTCTTGCAGACTGGATGCTGCTGATCTCCGCAACTGATCTACCTAACTCAGCTTCTTGTGCTTGCCTTAGCTTCATACCTTCCACAGATCTCGATATCCCCAAGGGCATATTTTCTAAGGAATCAAAGCCCCCACCAGAAAACTCTGGCAAACCTTGAGCCGCTAAAGAAATTCGCGCTTGATGATAGACACTAGCTGGAACCAATAAATCGCCAGTTACAGGGTCTACCAGAATTTCGATGCCCATATTTTGTAAGGATGCAATTATCTTGGACTTTTCAGACTCAGACACTGACGAATACAAAGTCGTCATTTCTGGTTTTTGCATTGAAATGTACAAAATGACTGCGGCCACTGCGGTCAAGCTTGCTAAAAGCGTTGGAAATGCTCTTCTAAAACCTGGTTGGTCTATTGTTTCTCTAACTTTCGAAATCGCCTGAGAAGGTGCAGCGAGCAACCCAGATCTCTCAGTGGTTAATTCTGTTTCTGCTTCGAATTGATCTACATTGGCCATAATTTACCCTATCATACCGGCATATTCATTATGTCTTTGTAAGCGCTTAGTGCTTTATTCCGGACATTGAGAGTTAATTGAAAAGCAAGCGAACTTACCTGTTGGCTTACCATAACTTTAGCTATATCGTTTTCTGTGCCTAGCTCGAAATTTTTAGCAAGTTCAGCTGCATCCTGTTGAACATTTGCGACATTTCGTAGACCGTCTCCCAGTCGCTCTTGGAACGATGGATTATCTGAAACTTTCATTTTTTCCTGAAATGCCTCATTTGTGGTTTTAGCAAGATTTTGTGTAACTTGCTGTGTATTTGAAGCTGTAATTTTCATGATAACACCTCACTAGCGGCATTCGCCTTAAATTTGGCAGCTAAAATTTCTGCTGTATTCGGTTGAGCCTCATCGCCATCGTTATCAAAGATTAAATCTGCTACCGTAATAACATTCTTTGAACACAAAATTTTTGCACGCTGAATAATGTTATCTAATTCTCTGACATTACCGGGCCAGTTATGCTGCATTAATGAGGTCAATACATCTTCATTAACTAAATAGACTTCGCCATTTTCTATAATTTCCCGACAGAGCATATGAGCCACGATCGGAATTACATCTTCAATTCTTTCACTAAGGTTCAAGTTGTTTACTGGAAAAACATTGAGCCTGTAGAATAAGTCTTCGCGGAAATTCCCGGACTTTACTTCATCAAACATGTTTCTATTGGTGGTAGCAATTATACGAACATCTACTTCCACTTCAGAAGTATTACCTATTGGCATGACCCGTTTTTCTTGAATAACCCTCAAGAGTTTACTTTGTAGATTTAAGGGCATCTCCGAGATTTCATCCAATAGGATGGTGCCACTATCCGCAGCTCTTAATAATCCTTGATTAGAATTGACTGCCCCAGTGAAAGCGCCCTTCTCATGCCCAAATAAAATTGACTCTAGCATTTGTTCAGGAATTGCAGCGCAATTTAGTGCTACAAAAGGTTTTTCTTGTCGGTTAGAAAAACTATGGATTAGGTTCGAAATAACTTCCTTTCCAGTCCCACTTGCCCCGTTTATCAAAACGGTCGCATTTGTGGATGCGATTTTTTTGATTAAGTTTACAAGCTTCTTTGTGTTTTCCGATGCACAGGGTAAGTTAGGTTCATTAGAAAGGATAAATTCCAAAAATACATGCACATAAAAGTCAGCTAAATTTGAACCATCATCAAAGTTAACGGGGACATCAACAACGGTAACACCACCGTTAAAGTGGGTAATGTAGGAAAAATTTGAACACCCATATTTGATTAGGAATGCTTTTTTAAACTTGTTCTTTTTTAGAAATGTTAAGAACTCTTGATTTTTTAAGCAGTCAAAACTTTGATCTACATTTGCGATAAAGGTATCGGCCGGTTTAGACTTTTCATCAATTTCGATATTCGAAACAGGTAGACAATTTATACCCCTACCGTCCAGAACATTAAAAATTCTATCATAAAAATTAACGTTTTTATCATCTATTATGTACATTCAAAGTCCTCCGGTCAGTAATAAGCAACCAGAGTGCCATATGTTTTTAATTATTTAAAAACAGTACTTTACGTTATTTATCTTTTTTGAAAATATTACATTAAGATTAAATTTTTCATTAGTTTTCAAAATTTTGACATTAATGCTAAAACATTTTGCGACGTGTCGTTTGTATTGGCATGGAGGAATTGAAATGAACTTAGCTTTTGCACTTAATACTTACAATCAAACTAAAGCTTCTTCAGAAGCTAACAAGCAAGACGGTTATGAAGCGGTCAAATATGCGTTGGATCAGGTTATTGGAAGTATGGAAAAACTGAATAATGGCTTAGAAACTGCTGAAAAAGAGCATCACTTCGAACGCGCATTATCAAGTATTTATTTTCTGCAGAAGTGTTTGGATTTCGAAAAAGGTGGCGAATTAGCTAAAAACCTATTTAAGGTCTATGAATATTGTAGAGTTCAAATCATAGACTTTGCTTTAAAGGGAACGGTTGAAAAATTAGATACAGCGATTGAGTTCGTTCAAACAATTCTTGAAGGGTGGGAAGGCATAAGGAGCGAAGTTTCTTAACTCAGCGATAATATACAATGTACCATAGTTAGTCGTATCTACTAAGCAAACAAGTTGATCTTTAGGTGCTCCGCTGGCTTAGCTGGCTTTGAAATACCAAAATATTTCGTACGCGCGGCATTGTGCATATAGATCGGTTCAATTGCATTACTCATCTCAGCGAGATTCTCAACCACTCCACTGGATGGTGATAAATAAGGGCTATAGATGCGACGATTACCGTAATTTTCATTTTCAGATTTGTGGGTCTTGAACCCTGTTTGGGTATTTCGAAAATTCAGCCCGGCATCACCGAGCCCAAAGTTTTGAACCACCCTAGACGCATCGGATACATTTTTTTCAAGAATATTTTCGTTTTGGAACGCAACTTGCATACACTTTATTTAAGCTTTAATTTTAGTTAAAGCAAGAATGTAATGTATTTTATGAAAAATAACTGTCGATACTGCACTAAAACGAGAGCAAATATTTTATTTGTTTTTGTCATTGTTTTGTTGTTGAACGCGATAGGGCGAGCTTACTTGGATATGCCCTTGGCAGACATTAGAGATATAATGCTACTGCCATCTGCAACGACGCTTATTTTTGGATTTTTGGCACTGATATTTAAGCCTACTAAATTCCAATCGGAAAACATAAGCTCAAAAGATAAATAATGTTCTATGAATCTTCTTTTGGGTATTTGATCTCAGAGGAAACTTTTTCAATTTTATTAATGTCACCCTTTCTATCAAAGTATTTGCATTCAAAAATAAAGCCCATTTTTTTGAAAGTCATGTCGGCTTTTATTACTTCATGTTTCATTACTGCTCCTCCTTATTTGCAATATAATCTGTTTATGCACCTTAAATTACGTTGTAATTGATTATAAATACCTCGGTAATTCCGGGAAACATATCGAGGTCTTCTTCTAGATATTCATTTACATGGTCTCTGATAGCTGAGGTAAGCTTTTCTCTTCCATCTACACTTTCAAGCTGACCGAGCTCCACCTCTAGTATAACAGTCGTTATTTCAGCAACTAAATCAGCTTCAATTTCAAATAATGCAGAAATAAATAGGTCTGAGGCAATTGATGGCTGCTTTGTCAGCAGCGCAACTTCAATGCTAAATAATCTTTCAGAACCTACGATTTTACCCGAAAACACATTTTCAATTTTTAAATAGTTATATTTATCGGGAAGAAGTCCTCCCGTTTCTGGATCAATGCGGGTGGGGTCTATCTCTTCTTCTGGCACGGGAAAAATTTCTTCTGTATCACCGTCCCAGTTAGTATCCGGCAAATAAATACCTGAACCCTCATTTTCGACAAATAAATGAGCAGCAATAAATATTACAAAAACTAGTGTCGCCGGGACTACTGCCTGAATTATGAACATCTAACACCTCTGGCTTGGAGCGGTGCAAATAATGTGCCAAGCATTTTTGTATAAATCAGATTTACTTTATCGCTGTAGTAATCTGCATGCTTTTCTCTGTTTCTAGAATATCAGCTCTGGACGACAGCTCCGTTAAGCCATCTAGGTTTACTATTTCGAAAGTAACCAATGCTGAGTTCTCAGATGTTTTCTCAATCACTTCATTAGTAACAAACTGACCGCGTTCCTCTTCGTAACTTATAAAAAATTTAAGCCAATCATCATATGTTCCGTTACCTATTGTTACTTCGGCACTTACCTTCATTGTATCACCTCACAAAGCCTACATGCAAAATACATTGCATAAAACACCATGTCAAAAAAGAAAAAATACACATGAGATTTAATCATTTTTTAGGCTTGGCACGATGTTTGCTCTATCTAACTTAGTAAAATTCTGCGAGGTCATTGTTATGAAAATATCTACAACAAAAAGTGTGCATATTCTCTTGGTGAGTATCGTGTTAACTTTATTTTTGAACTTCAATGCAGTATTTGCAAGCAACGGAAATCATTGTCTTAAAGAGGATCTAGACATAACTAACAATCTTTGTGAACAGAGTGCTCGATATTTGGCATTAGAAAACAACTTATCCTTTGTTGATAAAATATTTTTAAAAGATGAATTAGAAAAACCAAGCAATCCGATAATAGAGCATTTTATTCCTGCTCGTATGGGTGAAGAGATTGAAATAACATCGAAAGAGACCATTTTAGACACTAAAATGGAACCTAATCTAAACAACTGGCCACGCCCAAAAGCCTTAAATCGCAGCTTCGAATTCGCTGTCAATTCTCTTGATATGAAAGGTAAAAAGGATCTTATCTCTTGTGCAATAATGCAAACAAGTGAAAGTTTGGTTAATGAAATAGGATGGGAAACACATCAGATAGATGCAGTTATAAGCTTCTCAAATCAAAAACTCCCAGAGTTTAACTTCTCTACTCACAGGTTGGCCTCAAAACATACCTTGCAAGGATGTCAGAATTTGTTGAGCTTAGTATTGGGCAAAACTTAAAGTTCTGAGAGTTAAAAGTTGGAAATACTATCAAAAAGTGATTATACTATAATCGTCAAATTGATTTAAGGGGCAAAATTGTGGCAGAGGCAGAAACTCAGGAAGAAGTTAGTGACGCGGGCGCAGTTAATGTTGTTAAGCTTATAGAGGATCAAAACTCATATATTAACAGCTCAAAAGAAAGAATGTATGACGTTATAACTTCATTTGTTAACAATGCAGAAAACTCAATTGCACTGAACGATTTCTCTCAAATATTTAAAACAGTCACTGTTTGGATAAAATTCAGACCGCGTAAATTGGGCCAGTATGTAGAAATCATGAAAGAGCGCACCACGGATACTACCATAAGTATTCGATACAGCGATGATATCTACATACCTCACATAAAAGAAGTTCTGAAAGAGCATAAGATCAAAATGATTTCAAATGATCATAATGTAATGGTATGCAAAACACCACGACCGAGTGATCAGGATATAGAAATTGCTGTACAAAAAATCAAAGTTCTTGCCAACACAGCAAGAAGTTCACTTTCTCAAGGCAAAGCAGCTGAAATTCAAAGATTACAATCTGCATTGAAGAATGAGTATCTTGAAGCAAAAGACGTAAAATACGCAATTTCTTCTATTGAGAAAATTGAAGAAAAATTTGCAGCTGTGCTTACTTACTCACGCCTAGAGGCAGAAAAGAAAATAAGTGGCAAACTATTTAGGTATGATTCTAATGAGGCTAAGGATATTCACTTGGCTCTAATCCGAAGAGTGAAGAAAAATTCCTTTGTTGAGATCTAAAAGCCGCCCATTAGGTCGTTATAAGATGAAAAGCTTTAAATACATTTTTTTCTTGTTGAGCTCTTTTATTGTTACTGGTTTTGCTAAGGCAGATTACCTCAGAGAAGATGATCTAAAATCCTTTGTTGTAAGCTGCTACTTGGAAAATGAAATTCCAGTTTTTTGTTCAAATCAGCAGATTGATAATCCACACCTCAAAATTTATCTCCCCCTTTTTAAATCTGTTATGGTCGACGACAGAATTCATGCATTCAGATTAATGGCTACGATTGAAAACCTGTCGAAAAAGAACTTAGTTGGAGCGAAAGTATTACTTAAGTCTAAAGGAATGGATAGTAACATTATCGAATTCATCATAAATGAAAAAATAAAATATAAGATGGTTTCAACTACAGATTATAGTCACCTTATTAGATCCGACGTGCCCAAAATTCGGCAAACTTATGATATATTACATTCAGCATATTACAATGCCGACATCTCTAATTTTGAAATGGCAATAACAGAGCTTCATTTTGATTAATTAGTAAGAAAATCCAAGTAAGTCACAGTATTGTATTTCATTTAAATAACTTAATTGTGTATTTACTATTTCTGTCCATTTATCGGTACCAAAAGTATTAAGAAATTCACCGTCGACACGCTGAAGCACTACTTTACAATCACCATAGCTTCCCGGCTTAATACCTTCAGGGTCCTTCAGACATTCTAAAAATGTATTACCCAGCACCTGTCCTTGGCTATCTTTGTAAAGAATAGATGCACCATTAATATTTCTACCCTTGGTATTCTTCAATTGAAGACTAAGAACATAATTTGCAACAGACCCAGTGCGATCACTATCAAAAGTCAATCTTACAGCACATCTGAAATCTTGCTGAGCTTGAACAAATTGATAAGAGCATATTCCAATAATACAAAAACCAAGAAGTCTAGCAAAACGCTTACAAAAAATATTAATCCTATACAGAAATTTAAATATCGACACTAGATTTTTATCCTGCAAATATTTTAGTATTACCATCTACCTTTTTTCCATATCAATTACAGTATCCTGAACCTTTAAATAAGCATCAAAAATTGCACCCTCTGTAATAACCGAAATAACTTGGTTTGTCTCTCGATTGATAATGGGAATTGCTTCACCAACAAAGTTAGCCGCTGCCTCCATTGCTTGCTGCAGTGAAGCATCGTGTTTTATTGTTACGCAATTTGTGTCCACAAACTTTTCAATTTTACTACTTGCCGGCTTCCCAATTAGTGAATGTAATTCTATTTTCCCATAGAATTGTCCAGTAGCATCTAAAACTATGACTTCATTTTTATTTTGCTCTGACATAAGCCTAGAGGCATCTCTAACTACATCTTCACAGTGCAACTGAATATAGTCTAATGATGCAAAATCGGACGCCCTTTTTTCCATGAGAAACATACCAGACCTACCGGTGGATATATCTATTCCTCGAGTACCCAGCTGCCTGTCAAAGTATGACGCCCCAAACAAAATATGAGATAAACTGACGGACAAGGTTAACCCAACGAGCGACGCAAGAGCATAGATATAGGAGGAAGTTAGTTCCATAACTATTACCACCATACAAAGTGGGGCTCCGATTACGGCTCCAGTTACTGCGGCCATGCCACTCACTACTAATGCAGGTTCAAATTTTTCCAAGAACCCAACCACAACAAATGATTCCGCAACCACCGCACCAGCACTAGCACCAACTAGTAAGGCTGGAGAAAATACGCCACCAAAGAAGCCAAAACCAAGAGAAACTGACGTCGCTACAATTTTTCCAATCAAAATTATAAGAGCAAAATATAGAACATACTCACCTGATACAGCACCAAGAACGGTACCAGTCCCTAAGCCCATCACCTCTGGAACAAAATGGCCAATTGCACTCAAAGCAATTATAGCAATTGCATATCGAAGGAATACGTTAGAAAAAAATTTTACAGAAAGTTTATTAAAAAAAATCAAACTATTCATAAATATTATTGCAACAAGGCCAAAAAGTGGCCCCGCAATAAATGATACGTAGAGGATGGTGAGGAAATCAAATTCTACTTGTGAAATAGGAAATATTAAGCTCTCGCCCCAAACTGCAGTAGATAAACCAAAAGCCACACATGACGCTATTGCTATAGAAAGAACGGCTTTGTGGGAGTAATGCCGCATTATTGCTTCATGCGCGAACACCATTCCAGCGATGGGAGCGCCAAATCCAGAAGAGATCGCGGCAGCTACGCCTCCGCCAATATATAAATCTAAAGATAATTTAAATGGAAGCTTTTCTTTTAACCATGACCCAATAGTAGACCCAAAGTGAACGAGTGGCCCATATTGGCCAACACTTGCCCCGCCACCAGCGGATATAAAAGCCGCGAGAGTACTTAGTATACCAGATTTTATATCTGCCTCATTGTCGGGCCTGTGTGCGTAGAAAATACTATCTGCAATGCCCTGAAAAGGTTTCCCCGTATTCAATTTCTTGACTTGGTGAACGATCAAAGCGGCAACACTAAGGGTAAATACATAGTAAAAAAATCCATATGAACTATTAATAATTTGTGAGAAACCATCTGAAATTAAAACAATTCCAACCCTGAAGTAGTGAGCTGCAGAAGCTCCAACCAGTCCTAAAATTGATCCAATAATTATTGACGTTATGGTAAATTTAACTGCATAGTTTAATTTTGAATTTACCATCATTTACTTATCACGATGTTTCAGATTTTGTCTGTTTTACATGTTCGATCAGCGCATCTGCCTGCATTTTAGACATACCAAACTTTTTTCTAAGTTCATCAAGGGTTATCTCTTCTTCACTATCCAAAAAACCATCTAATAAAGCAGTTCGAACCTGATCTTCAAAGATAATCTTTCTTCGGTCCATTTGAGCATTAAAAGAATTAGCAACAATACCAGTAAGAAGTGCCACAACAGTGACTCCAAAAATTGCAGTAAACGCTGCAATGCATTTCCCCATAACTGTTACTGGGCTCACATCTCCATAACCCACTGTAGTAAGCGTTATAATAGCCCACCACATAGCATCTGGAATTGACCTAAAATCCTCTGGTTGGACCTTGTTTTCAGCAAAATAAATTAATGAAGAAGACATAACGAAGGCTACAACAAATATATAAAGCGTTGTTAGAAAAGATCGTTTTTCCTCCATAATAGCACCAAATAAATCCTCCAGCGCAGAGTTATACGCGTTCAACTTTAAAATTCGAATAAGCCTTAAAGTTCTCAAAACACGCAAGTCTAAACCTGGGAAAAAAGCCTGCAAGTAAAACGGCATAATCGATAGAAAATCGATCAAACCATAAAAACTCTTTATATACGACCATCTGGTGTGAGCAGCATGATTTCTCTTCACAATTGGACGTTTGGCAGGCGCAGACCATATTCTTGCAAGATATTCGAGTGTAAAAACAATTACTGAAAATATTTCAAAAAAATAAAAAGCTTCTTTAAATTTTCTTTCTAGCTCTGGAACAGATTCTAACGTTACGGCCACAAGATTTAATATAACAAGTATTGACAATGCATAATCACAAAACTTCGAGAGCTTATCACCCACAGCTGCAGGTTCCAGAATGCGCAAAACATGTCCCTGAAAATTCTGGTACTGATTATCCATTATATCTTTGGCCTAGATGCATTTATTAATTACCTGACTCTTTTAACAAATCACGGCCTAATATTCAAATGCCCCATCTCCTTATCGGGCCCGAGTCAATATGAACAAAGCCTGGATAAAAACCAAGACCTCCAGAACAGATATTCCTTGCTGCGGATCTAAGTTTCTTTTGTGATACTTCTCTAATCGCAAAATCAATAGCTTTTCCTTCTATATGGAGTGAATTTTTAGCTACGTTCTTACTTCTGACTCTTAATTTTTCATTAGTCTTTTTAGTCCTATACCCAGAAGTTATCTGAACATTTATACGGCTGTTGTGACCGAGAACTTCCTCACATATGCTAAATAAATTTTTTAAAACCTCTGAATCCATAGGGATTGACTTATTTTCTCTCCAATCCCGAAAAAAATGATCCAGTCTAGAATTGTAATATCCAATGCCACTATCAAAGCGGGTAACCATGTGTGACAATTTCTCATTATTATTTACATTATGGAGATTAATTAAAAAGTCCTTCCTCGGTTTATAGGAAAACTTGCTTTTCTTAAATTTATTTGCTGCCTCATTTTCAGTTAAATCTGGCTCCGCGTCGAATAAACTATATGGATCTTCCGATAAGTTAAAACTTTTCTGATTACCAAATAGACTACCGTTTTGATCAAAGTCTATTAAAGCACCATGTGACATATCAAAATCAATTAAGGGTTTAGCAGCATGACAAGCGCCTGATGCTCCAAGTGCCAATACGAACATACGCCTTGATATAAAAGTAATTTTCGACATGAAATGAGTGAGCAAAATTGATGCCATAAAAGTATTTTTCTTAAAAAGTTTAGTCTTATTTAAGAAGAAAGGTATCGATAATATTTTACAAAATTATTTTTAGAAAGTGCCTTAACTGTACTAAAAATTACTTATGATGAAATTTGAAGCTCTAAAATTTCAAATTCTAAGTCGTTTATATTGTGATGAAAAATAGTGAATTAAATAACTTGGTATATTGGGCTATAAAAATTCTCAAACAGCAATTTGAGAAAGATCCATATTCATTATCTTCCGAAGAACTCATGGCAATAAAATTGTACGATACGAAATTCAAAGAAAAGTTTAATAAGTAACTAACTAATATCAGAGTTGCTGTACTCTAAATCTAGCCTCTTAATTAATTCAAGAACAAAAATTAGCAGTCTAATAATATTTGATATTGGTTGACTAAATTAAGTTAAATGCTTTTATTCACATAATTATTTGCAGGGGACTAAAATGGATAAAGTGTGTGGTACATGTCAATTTGCTCATATGGAAGTAGATAACCACGATGATGTGTCTATCGAATGCCGTAAATATCCTCCAACAATAATCAATAGCGGCAGCCTAGCAAAATTCCCCAAGATATTACCGAAGTGGCATTGTGGTGAGTACTCCGAGGGGGACAAAAACTACTGGGATTTACTCCCCTGATCATCAAATATGTCAACTCAGCATTTTATAATTCAATTATTTTTGCAGACATTTATATTGATTTTCTTAATAAAATTTCATACCGAAATAGAGTTTTTATGATACTATAGGTGTTAGTGTTTTGATATGTTTCTGAGACAATTACAGTTAATAGCCGCTGCACTGACCTGTTCACTTTCAGCTATATGTTCTTATCTTTATCAGGAGCCTTTATTAAAAGGCGTTGCCGTGCTTGGGCTACTTTGGTCTATTTACGCTTGCTATAAAATATTAAGCTTCAACCTTAACAGCAATCTTCCTGCAGAGAAATTAATTAACAAAGAAAAAACTGAAGCCCCTCAAGTAGAAATCGTAAGCAAAAAACAACCTGAAATATTTCCGCGCAATCAAGACACGCCCCACAATATTAATAGAGAGCCCGACTCTGCCATAAAAAAAGAACCTATAATTTCGAAAAACCTGAAGAAACCCTCAAAAATTTAGACACTTGAATTTACATAAATTTACACTTTAATGTTTGCTC
The DNA here is from genome assembly GCF_965655845.1 of Candidatus Salinivivens marinus. NCBI lineage: Bacteria > Pseudomonadati > Pseudomonadota > Alphaproteobacteria > Rhodobacterales > Paracoccaceae > Candidatus Salinivivens > Candidatus Salinivivens marinus. Next base: position 6,802 of record NZ_CBFHHX010000015.1, on the reverse strand, counting down.
ATAGTAGGGTCAAAACTTGTTGCATAAGGATAGATACCTTTTAGCATAATACTTTGGAGCTAAATCGTTTGTCAGATAAGTTTCTAGTATTATTCTCTCATATTCAGTTTCAACAAACTTTTTTTGAGCATTGGTTTCTAGTCTCTCCACTGCAGAACGTAATACTGGATCAAGTAACTCTTTTACCTGATCGAGCTCAACGTCTTTGCTAAAATTTTCTACAGCTAGAAATGCTAAGCGTGAAACTAATTCACATGAAGCCTCTTTTTGTAATTTACTTTGAACACCGGGGAGATCACTTGCTGTATTAGCTAGAGAAAAAGAGTACGTTAATATGAAGATAAAAAAACTGAGGATTTTGGTCATTAACTGAAGTCCAAATAAAATAATACTAGCTTCGATTATATCTGAGAAATAGCATAATGATACCGAAAATTAGATCATAACTTCTGCTATTTAAGTCCAAGAGTAAGCATTAGCCAATTTTCATTTTCGTATTTAGCAATAATATTTTGCCTTTTAACACATTTACTAAATTGAGATGAGTTTTGAGCGTGCCCATACTCAGAACACAGGGCTTTATATTCAGCAATATTTTTTTTGTTAATTTTTTCACACGCAGATAAAAAAATCACACTGACAAGTATTACCGAAAAATATCTAAAAATAATCACGGGTCAGAACCTATTACTCAAGCTTCCAGTTCACACTTTTATTTTCAACCGAACATATATGTAAAGTATCATTCTAAACATTTAAAACTAATATGAAAATTGGTGCAATAAACTACACTAATTTATCGGTGAAAAAGATGATTTATCCATTCTATTCCAATAAACGCTTAGCCTTGGATCTTTAACAAGGCCATTATTTAGTAGTGCTGACTCCTCAACATTGGGATAAATTTGATCAGCAAGTTTAATTTTGCTAGCTGACAGGCGTCTAACTATATGTCTTCTAGTCAGTTCACTAGGATGATGAAGTCCAGTTGCTTCAAGTAATTCTTTTAGAGCTTCTCGAGTATTTTTTTGGAAGTTAAAAACACGCTCAGATCTATCTGATACACTTACCGCAGCATATCGAGATGGATCCATAGTGGCGATACCCGTTGGGCAGTGCCCAGACGAGCAATCTCTCGCCTGAATGCAACCCAACGAAAACATGAACGGTCTAGCCATATTGCACCAGTCAGCCCCCAATGCACATACTCTTGCAATATCATAAGCACTGACTATTTTTCCAGAACCGGCTACTTTGACCCTCCCCCTTAAACCTGCACCTCTTAATGTATTATCAACGAAAACAATCGCGTCTCGCAACGGGCTCCCTAAGTGATCTGTAAATTCAGCTGGCGCAGCACCTGTTCCGCCCTCAGAGCCATCTACTGTGACAAAATCTATAAACATCTGCATCTGGACCATTGCCTTTACAACTGCAATAAATTCCCATGGGTGTCCTATGCATAATTTTATCCCAACAGGTTTTCCTCCGGATAGTTCACGAAGTTTTGATACAAAAAGCAACAATTCTTGAGGATTGGAAAACTCTGAATGCCTGTGAGGCGAAATAACGTCCTTAAATGCTTCTACTCCCCTTGCCTCAGCAATTTCTGGGGTTACTTTTGGCGCTAAAAGCATGCCCCCATGTCCTGGCTTTGCCCCTTGGCTTAATTTAATCTCAATCATTTTTACTTGATTAAGCTTTACTCTGTCCGAAAATTTCTTAGCATCAAACTTGCCATCCGGCGTACGACAGCCAAAATATCCGGTAGATATCTGCCAGATTGTATCACCGCCTCCAGCTTGGTGATATTTTGATAACGAGCCTTCACCTGTATTGTGTGCAAACCCGCCCTTTTTCGCTCCGGCAGACAGGGCTTCGATAGCTTTCGGCGATAGCGAACCAAAACTAGTACCAGAAATATTTAGTATGGACATAGAGTAAGGCTTTTGGTCTTCTCCTACTTCAATTCTGAAATCATCGCTTTCAATATGTGATGGGGTAATTGAGTGATTTAGCCAATTAAAGTCATCAGCGTAATGATCTTCATCGGACCCAAACGGCCGAGCTGCAAGCAAACTTTTAGAGCGTTGATAAACCATTGATCTTTGGTTGCGAGAATACGGAAGCTCATCTTTATCCGACTCCCAGAAATACTGTCTCAACTCCGGACGGATAGCTTCCATCATAAATCGAAGTCTGCCTAGAAGTGGAAAATTAGCAAGAACTGCCCTTCTCTTTTGTAGACGATCATATATGCCAACCAATCCTAAACAACCGATTATGAATGCTGGTACAAAAAAGAATATAGAGAAATAGAGTGCTGAAACTATAAAGACTAAACTTATTAACCAAACATAAAATAACGCAGAAAAACGGCCCCAGATAAGTCCCATAAAATTTCACTCTCCCCAAAACATGCTGCAATAATTATCAAATTTGTTTGTAATTAATGGATACTTCTTGATATTAAAAATTTACTCCCAAGATGATCCTACAATGTTTCTTTGTACACTCTAAGCTAATGAAGGTTTTTAGAACTGCCAAGAAAATATTTGGTGGTAACTTATAAAGTCAGTGCAAATGATTAGTGCCACGGACTGAGTAACTTAGTACTGTTTTAAAAAATACTATTCTAGTGGAGTACAAAACCTTAAATTTGCATTTTGTATCAGTCGGCATAACCCGACTTCATTGGCTTGACGTGATACATTTTATAGCCAAAAAAATATTGAGAATGCTAGAAAAACCGGTGCAATAAATATTAGCGCAACTAGCAAAACACGCAAGGCACTCCATACCATTACAGATGGTGTTGATGAATTTTCCATAATACCTGCTCTTTTTATATTTTGATTAAAAGTACCATAACTGTGCTTTTTAGGATATTTCTATTTATTTATATGGACTTATGCTGTGTTATTTATCCCACATACACAAAATATAGTACTATCAAATAACGGAACCTGCTATATTTGCAGTAAGCGAATACTAAAATATCATCGAAACAAGTATTGAGTAAATCTTTTTTGGCCCCAGGTGAAGCATTTGAAGTATATCTACATAATTTTAGGAATAGTTATAATTCTCGTTATCATTACTCTAATTATTGTCCTACCGCCATATCTGGAAAAAAAACAAAAACAAAGAGATCGCAGTTTGGGCTGTTTGCAATATCGGCAGATGCTTACTGAGTCTGAGAAAAGTTATGCTCTCAATCCTAATGGGAAGAAATGGGTACGAGAGAGTATGGCAGCAGAAGGTCTAAGGAAAGACTTCGGGTGTACAGACATTAACAAGAAATAAAACTGAAATCAGAAACCAAAATCAATCTGAAGGCCCATAAGTCCATGTGTCGAAAACATTTGTAAAATAAAAATAACCAACGTAGCCATTAAAGCTAATATTAAAGCGGTATACAAATTCAAAACTATACCTTCCAACTCTGAAGTAGTTCTCACCGTTCACACTATAAAATAATTACAGACTGTATTTCAATTAAATTGAGGCTAAGTGGTAGAGAGGCATTTGTAATTTGCGAATTCGAAAAGATAATCTGGATAATTATTTGATGCAAAATTATTTTGCATTAAATCGTGTCAGTATTAGCAACATAAAGTGAGCAAATAAAGAATATGAAAGCAAGATACAGTGAGGCTGAGCTGAGTGAGATTGTGCAAATGGCACTATCCGATCACGTTTCATTTAAAGACATCAGTGCACAATATGGTCTTGCAGAGAAAGATGTCGTAAAACTTATGCGAGAAAACCTGAAAAAGGGATCGTACAGAGCTTGGCGCAAAAGAGTAAGCGCATTTGGAGCAAGGCGCGAATTTTATAAATAATTCACCCATCTTATTTTGAATATGCTCCAGGAGACTGGATTACAGGTGGAGCAAAATTAATAGAATATGAAAATAATTAATTTTTTAAAAAGAAATCTAAAAATTATCTTAATTGCACTTATACTTTGCCTGAGTGTTTCGGCCCTTGGTGCTGCTGCATATTATTATGTTCCAAAGTATTTTGAGGCCAAACAAAAAGAAAGGGATTCTACACGTAAGTGCAAAAGCTATCGTGCTTTAGCAGAAATTGCATACGGTTTGTATAAAGAAGATCCCGCAGGTCCTGAATGGCAAGAGAAATTTGAAGAAGCACAAAAACGTCAGGCGCAGTATAAATGTACGCCTGTAATTTCTATATCGCAGTAAGAGTCCTTAGACTGATTAAAAGTGTTTAGCATAAAAATATTTAAATTTCTGGATATTTATGATATGATTTAAAGGTGGATGCTTATGACATACTGCCCAAGCTATTTTCATTTGGGGTCTACTTTTTAGGTCTTTTCATTGCCTATAAGGTTTGGGACGATTTTGAATACTACAAGTATTTAAAAAAAGAAAATTGGAGATATATCTGGGGTGGAAAAATCAGGTTCATATCCGCTTTCTTTGCAATCGTCTGGACTTATTGGTTCGTTGGCATGTCAGGTTATGAAAATATAAGAGATTTTTTAAACTAGAGCCATTCAGTTAACTATTTTAACCAGTGTATTCTCAACACCATAAAGTCTAGCAAGCTCAAAGAATATTTTTGCATTTTCAGGATGTAATCTTATACAACCGGCGGAAGCCGGTTCTCCTAATTTATTGACCTGACGCGTACCATGGATTGCATAATCACCATTAAAAAATACAGAGTAAGGCATCTCAGCACCGTCATAAATGCTTGACTTGTGATTTCTTGAAAGCCATTTTGCCGTCCAACTCCCGCGAGGTGTAATTTTCCCAGGACGTGCTGAAGATATATCCCATTGGCTCAGAAACTTTCCTCTTTCATATAGTTGTAATTTTTGATCACCAATTTTTACAAGCGCAATTACCGGCTTTAAAGCGTCAGGATAGTTTTGATATAGAAAAGAGTCGTCCAAAAGTAGCGATGGTGCAATGTCCTCAGTACTGGGTTTTAAAAGATTATTTTGAAGTGAAATATAATTATAAAACTTTTTCTCAACCTCTATATGCGGAATATCAATGGTATTACTAAATTCATGCTTCAACCGAGTAGTGTGAATATTTAAATTATTTTCTCTCGGGCCTTCACTTATCAATGAACTTTGAAAATTATGAACATTAGCAAACTCTTGCTGGTAATCCGGCTTTATCAGAGTTGGGGCTCTCTTAATTAGCTTAGGCTCGCTCGATTGCCAGCCTGACTTTGCTTGGTTTTTTTCGGCTAAAAAATCTAAATCCTTAGCAAAATTGGGATCCAAACTTGAAATTAATTCTCGCCATTGCTGCAAATTGGTTGCGCTGACAGAAGAATTACCAATTTGTGGAACCGAAAAGACAATAATTAAAGTCAAAGCGAAGTAATAAAGTCGTTTCATTTTGATATACCCAAAAATAACCTAATTTTGTTCACTAATAAAATGTACGACCGAATGGGGAGAAATTTAGATCCAAATTTCTACAAATTTACGGATAAAAAATAATTTCACTAAATATTTCAAAATATAAGCTCGAAGCTTGACACTTACTGGGGGTAAATAAATTTTCGAAAATTAAATTCAGTGGGTGAAGTTGGCATAGATAGTGCTCAACTGCTTGGTAACTTGGAGATATAAAATGCATTCAACTGATTACCAAACAGAAGCAAATGGCAGTGGTGCCTTTATGTATACCACTGAGCAGTGGTTTCGGGCAATACAAGTGCGCAAAATGGAGTACGATAGAATTGCAAAGCCTGAAAGTAATTCATCTGAAAGTACGGTGCTTAGCAATGATTTCTTAATCCGTCGGTGATTGTGTAAATTTCTTTTGTCAAAAATCAAAATAAATAGTGAAAATTTGGAAATAAAACCCAAAAAATTTAAATGCATCGAATGCAATAATAGGTTTGATACATACTTAGAAAACTGTCTAAAATGTGGTGCAAATATCTTAAAATCTGAGGATATTCAGAAGCAAACAACTTATTTAATGCTCATCATTTTGTCCGCATCATCCATGAGTGCAATACTTTATTTTGTCGAAACGGGTACCATAAAAATGGTTAGTGCTGCTTTTGGTTTGCTAGCCGTTACTAATCTGGCTAAACTTTTTCGACTTGACTGGGACAGATAACTTTACCTTCCAACTATTATCCTGCTCAAAAAGTTAATTTTTTGCCACAGATTAACAACAAAATTATTTTACGATGATCCGTCAATGGATGGCACAAGATTTGCTCCACTATAATTTTCGGAGGATCAAATGCACAATTCAGATCAAGACCCAGACTTCATAGGCCCAATCAAGCCACTTATGAATATGTCATATCGTGATTACTTAAAAATGATAAATACAGGTTTAGGATTACCTAGGCGACCAGCACGCAGAAAACCAAATAATCGAAAAAATGATGATCTGTTGTTTCCGCCAAAGGGCTATCTCTTGAACTGAAGACAATTAATTCATTAGTTCTTATCTGCCGAGAATGTATATTTGTGATATGTTAGACCATCAAAAATGACGTCTTTTTGATAGACAAAGCCTAATCTGTCTAAGATTTTTATTGAGGCTAAGTTGCCGGGCATTACGCCAGCCACACAGTGCTTCAAACCTATCGAGGCTACACCATAATTGAGAACTACACTAGCCGCCTCGAACCCCAACCCACAGCCCCATATATCTTTTGACAGCCGATATCCAAAGTCGATCCCCATCTCAGTTTTAAGGAAGCCGCACATACCAATTAGCCTTAAGGATTTTTTTTCACGAAGTGTATAACGGCCAAAATTGAATTTTGCATAACTATCAAT
>NZ_CBFHHX010000014.1:0-31924 GCF_965655845.1 Candidatus Salinivivens marinus | reverse complement strand
CCTGAAGTCCTTCACTTATACCCTTCTCCTTCTTCCAGACCTCATCAAGCTCCCCTACTCGCTTACGCATCGCTATTGCCATGTTAACGCATTTTTCAGCGTCTACCGCCGTGCCTTCCGTTTCGGGATCTCCAAAAAATATCAGAATAGCATCACCGATGAACTTATCTATAGTTCCCCCAAAATGTAATGCTATTTCCGTCATTTCTGACAAATATTCATTAATTATTTCTGCCAACAAATCAGGATCTAATCTATCCGACAAACTTGTAAATTCTTTGATATCAGAGAAAAAGACAGTTAATTTTTTCCGAGTGTAAGTCTCCACCTTATCCGTCTCAGTTTCGAATATGTTTTTGTATATCTGAGGGCTAAGATACTTTGCGAGCTGACTAGATATTTTCTCTAAACGCTCTGTTTTAAAGGAAAGCTCTTCAAAAGCTTTTTCATTTTCTACCAGCAACTCCTCATTTCTCGCTTGCAGAGTTACTTCGTTGGTTCGATCAATTAACTGTCCTTGAACTCCAATAAGTTCATTTGAAAATGAACTTGATGTCCGGGTGGAAGCCAATGTAAAATAACGCTCTTCATCCCTCACAATTATTTTAATTTTATGTATTAATAATTTTCCATCTTTATTAAGCTTTTGCTTGAACTCTGAGATGTGGCTTTGCGCGACGTCTAATAGTCCTAATAACGTTAGAAGATTTTGACCCTCAAGAAGCACATCAGCATTAAAAAGGGATTTAAAGTTTTTGTTGACCTTAATTATATTTAAATCTACGTCTGCAAAATACGTAGCTGTAATTGCGTTTTCAAAGTTAAAAAAACTAAGATCATACAAAAATTGCTGATTAAAAAGCCTTTCTAACTCCACTAATTGTTCCCCGTATCACATTGTTATATATAATAATTTTTCCATCAGAAAAAAGCCTGCAAATTAGTTTGTGATCGACCGAGTATTAGAGCGTGAACATCGTGGGTACCTTCGTAAGTGTTCACAGTTTCGAGGTTCATCAAATGCCTGAAAACATGAAAATCCTGCGAAATTCCATTTCCGCCATGCATATCTCTAGACTGCCGCGCGATATCCAGCGCCTTTCCACAATTATTCCGTTTGGTCAGGGAAATCATTTCTGGTGCTGCATTACCCTCGTCCATGAGTCGACCGACCCTTAAGCAGGCCGTTAAACCCAGTGTAATTTCAGTTTGCATATCAGCTAATTTTTTTTGAAAGAGTTGGGTTTGGGCTAACGGTTTTCCAAATTGCTTCCGATCTAAGCCATACTGCCGTGCAGCATGCCAGCAAAACTCTGCTGCACCCATAACCCCCCAACTAATTCCATAGCGTGCTCTATTCAAACAACCAAAAGGCCCCTTTAATCCTTCAACATGAGGAAGTAATGCCTCTTCTGAAACCACAACGCCATCCATAACAATTTCGCCTGTTACAGAAGCCCTCAGTGACAGCTTCCCCTCAATTTTTGGGCTCGATAAACCTTTCATCCCTTTTTCAAGTACAAAACCTTTTATCTTGCCTTCATGGGCGTCCGATTTGGCCCAAATTACGAATACATCTGCAATTGGTGAATTTGATATCCACATTTTAGAACCTGTTATGCGGTACCCACCTTTAATTTTCTCCGCTCTTGCCTTCATAGAAGCTGGATCGGAACCTGAATCTGGTTCTGTAAGACCAAAGCACCCTATCATCTCACCATTTGCTAAAGCTGGTAGATATTTTTGTCTCTGAGCTTCCGTGCCATAAGCATATATCGGATACATTACCAAGCTTGATTGAACCGACAGCATGGACCGATAACCACTATCAATTCTCTCAATTTCCTGAGCAACTAATCCGTAGGAAACATAGTTGGCACCCAAACCGCCATACTGTTCTGGAATGGTAATGCCAAGAAGGCCCATTTTTCCCATTTCCAAGAAAATTTCAGGACAAACTTCCTCACCTGCAAAACCTTCTACTACTCTCGGCATCAACACCTCTTTTGAGAAAGTGGCAGCACTTTCTTTAATCATGCCTTCATGATCAGCAATAAGGTCAGATAAACGAAAAGGGTCAGACCAATCGAAATTACCCAGATCAGGACTGTCTTTATTTTGCAGTCTCGTTAATTCTACATTCAAGTGACACACCCTCGATAATCAAAAAATATGAGACCCTACTATATCGGTAAAAAGGAAATTGTAAAATATACAAATTTGACGCTCATTACACAAAATTATAAAAATCTGGAAGTTTCCTAACCGAGCGCGTAACCTGCTCCGCGCACAGTACGAATTAAATCCTCAGCACCATTCTTACAAAGGGCGCGCCTGAGCCGCCCAATGTGCACATCGACTGTTCTAGTATCTACATAAATGTCTCGACCCCATACCCGGTCCAGCAAAGCGTCTCTAGACCATACTTTTCTCGGTCTTTCTAAAAAAGTGGCTAACAACTTAAACTCAATAGGTCCTAGCTTTATATTTTCACCAGAGCGTTTAACTCTATAGGTCTCCATATCAAGTTCAATATCTTCAAATGAAAGTTTTTCTGCAACCGCTGCTTCTCTTACGCGCCGAAGCTGCCCTTTAATTCGAGCTAATAGTTCTTTAATACTGAATGGTTTGGAAATATAGTCATCTGCTCCAATCTCCAATCCTCTAATCCGATCGACCTCTTCGGATCTTGCCGACAACATTATAACTGGAGTATTTTTTGTACTTGATGACGATTTTATTTGCCTACACAATTCTACACCACTAAGTCTAGGCATCATCCAATCTAGCACTATGACATCTGGTTCGTAATCTTTGATGAGCTCTGAACCAATTTCACCATCCGCAGCAGAAATAACTTCATAACCCGCTTCCTCCAAGTTATGTTGCAATATAAGACGTTGAGCCTCTTCATCCTCTACGATTAAAATTGTTGGTTTCGCCACATCTAAAATCCTTTTTAGTTATTACCTTTGATATCAGCGGTAGCATCCACCTTTGGTCGGTCGTCTAAAGGGTATTCTCCAGTCGCAACATATATGGCCTGTTCAGCAATAGATGTTATATGATCCCCAACTCTTTCAATATTCTTTGCGATAAAGTGTAAATGCATACAGGTGGTAATATTCTTTGGGTTTTCCATCATAAATGTTAAAAACTCACGGAATAAAGCATTATAGTGTTGATCAATATCTTGGTCTTGTAAGATTACAGACTCCGCGAGATTAACATCCTTTCTGATGTACGCATCAAGACCGTTATTCATCATTACGATAACGTCTTTTGTCATCCGCCTGAGAGACCTACATCCTTGTTCATTAATTGAAGAAGGCTTCATTACAAGAGAGCGCTTGGCCATATTTTTTCCATAATCACCTATACGCTCTAAATTTGAGGCGATTTTAATGAATGATAATGCATCCCTTAGATCAGTAGCTGTCGGAGATCTTAGAGCAATAAGTCTTGCTGTTTGAGCATTAATTTCTTCTTCCAACTCGTCGATAGTTCGATCGTTTTCTCTGACTAGTTTGGCCAAAACCAAGTCAGACTTAACAAGAGCTTCGGATGCATCAAAAAGAGACTTTTCAACTAGCCCACCCATTTTCATCAGAGTAGATTGAATATTTTCAATATCCTCATCAAAAGCCGATACTATATGTTTTTCAACCATCCGTTATCCAATCTTTCCACTAATATAACTTTCCGTTCGGGGATCAGTAGGTTTGACAAATAACTCCTCTGTGTCTCCGTACTCAACTAAGTCACCAAGATGAAAAAATGCAGTTTTGTTACTTACTCGTGCCGCCTGTTGCATTGAGTGCGTAACTATCACGACACAGAAGTTTTCCTTCAAATCGGCAATTAACTCTTCAATTTGCGCAGTTGCAATTGGATCCAATGCGGAACAAGGCTCATCCATAAGAAGCACTTCAGGACGAGTTGCAATCGCTCTCGCAATACACAAACGTTGCTGCTGTCCACCAGACAATCCGGTCCCTGGTTCAGACAATCTGTCTTTAACTTCTTCCCAAAGTGCCGCTCGACGCAGTACCATCTCTACTATTTCGTCCAGATCGGATTTTGATTCAAATAACCCATGTATTCTTGGACCATATGCAACATTGTCGTAAATTGATTTGGGAAATGGATTAGGCTTTTGAAAGACCATTCCAACTTTCGCCCGTAATTGTACAGGATCAACATCTGGGTGATAGATATTCTGCCCATCAAGTAAAATTTCACCCTCTACACGACAGATACTAATTGTATCATTCATGCGATTTAGGCAACGTAAGAAGGTCGATTTTCCACAACCAGAAGGACCAATAAAAGCGGTAACAGTCTTATCTTGTATTTTAACATCCACATTTTTTATTGCCTGTTTATCTTCATAGTAGACTTGAACGCCTCTAGCTGAAATCTTTACTTCGTCTTCCATATTATTCTAATCTTTCCACAATTCTCTTTTGTTTTACCACCGACGCTCAAAGCGGCGACGTAAAATAACCGCTAAAGTATTCATAGTAATTAAAAATACTAACAAAATTATTATGCCACCCCACGCCCGCTCATAAAAGGCAGGGTCTGACCTTTTTGCCCACTCATAAATTTGGGCAGGCATTGCAGAGTTCGGTGACGCTAAACCCTCCAATACAGTGCTAGGCATATTTGTGGCTATGTAACCGATCATTCCAATCAACAGCAACGGAGCAGTTTCTCCTAAAGCCTGCGCTAACCCAATGATAGTTCCAGTTAAAATGCCTGGGGCTGCTAATGGAAGTACGTGATGAAAAACAGTTTGCATTTTTGATGCACCAACCCCCAAAGCAGCATCCCGGATACTAGGAGGAACTGATTTGAGTGACGCCCTGGTAGAAATAATAATTGTTGGAAGGGTCATTAATGTTAACACCATTCCACCAACAAATGGTGCCGATTGCGGCAAATGCATAAAATTAATAAAAACAGCTAAACCTAAAATACCAAATACAATTGACGGCACTGCGGCTAAATTTGAAATATTAACCTCAATTATGTCGGTGATCCAGTTACGAGGTGCAAACTCTTCGAGATATATTGATGCAGCGACCCCTACCGGAAGAGATAGTAAGAGCACAACTAACATCATGTAAAAAGAGCCTACCATAGAAACGCCAAAACCAGCCGCCTCAGGTCTCATATCTGAAGCATCAGAACCCAAGAGAAAAGATAAATTGAATTTTTTTTCTACTATTCCAAGTTTAACTAGCTCATCAACTAAATCTAATTGTTCAGGAGAAACATTCTTACTGTTTTGTATATCATCCCGATTTATCCTGCCCTTTAAATAGCCGTCTATCCAGCTGTTAGTTAAAAATTCAAATGAAATAGTCCTGCCAATAACAGAAGTGTCATTTATAACAAAATTTCTCAGTTCTGATGAAGCACTTTTAGATAGTATCTTGCTAGCGTTTTTTGGCGATAAATCTGTATTAAGGTTATTTGCTGAAATTAATTTTTCAAATGAATTTTTTGTTAAAGGAGCATAGCCAAATGTAGATACTTTCTTAATATCGTTAATGTCTCTATTGCCCTTTTTATCCAACTTGGATTCTATTAGTTCAATATCAAGCGTAATATATGTCTGTTGAAAAGCGGTCACTCCCTTTGTAATAATTGTGGTTAGAAGAATTACTAGCATCAAGAGGCCTATAGAAATTGCAACTAGACCGTATAGCCGATAGCGTTTCTCCGCCGCCCTGCGGTTTCGAGACAAGTCTGATGCCGCTGATAAAAATCTAGTCTCTTGTGCCATTATTCATACTGCTCCCTATATTTTCGAACAACGTACAAAGCTATTACATTAAGAACTAGGGTTATGAGAAATAGTGATAAACCCAATGCGAAAGCAACGAGAGTTTCTGGGCTATTAAAATCGCCATCTCCGGTTAACTGACTCACAATCCGTGTTGTGATTGTCGTCATCGCTTCAAGCGGGTTTCCACTAAACTTTGCAATTGCTCCAGCTCCAAGAACCACAATCATTGTCTCCCCAATTGCCCTTGAGGCCGCTAATAGAATTGCCCCTACAATTCCAGGAAGCGCCGCGGGAATAACCACTAAGCGTATAGTCTCTGATTGAGTTGCACCCAATCCATACGAGCCATCTCTAAGTGATTGAGGAACAGCATTTATTATATCATCTGATAGAGATGATACGAATGGAATTAGCATCATACCCATTACTGTACCAGCTGTCGCAACTGACCTCGCATCAGACATCCAGTTAACGCCAAATGCGCCCCCGTCACCAAAATAATCTCTTAAAAATGGGCCAAATGTAATTAAAGCAAACAGTCCATATACAATTGTCGGAATTCCAGCTAGAATTTCAAGCAGTGGTTTGGCGATTGATCTTGTATAACTTGATGAATACTCTGCCAAGTAGATTGCTGAAAAGAGACCAATGGGAACTGCAACAAAAAGTGCAAAGATAGAGATATAAAAAGTGCCAAAGAGTAAAGGAAGGATAGACATCTCACTGTCACCATGGAAATTTGGAGCCCAAGTGTACCCAAAAAAGAAATCTTTCCACTCATGCAATTCAAAAAACCTAAAGGTTTCAAAAAGCATAGAAATTACGATACCCACAGTTGTTATTATTGCAATTCCAGCAGCAGCTATTAAAATTCCAAGCAAAATATTTTCAACGTAATACCTTGCTCTAAACCCGGGTTTTACCAGGAAAAAATAAAGTAGAATAATGCATACGATCATAAAAAACAAAGCAAGTCGAAAGGTATTATTTGCTTTGTTTTCTAATATCCATAAGTCATAACCGGCCTGAATTAGAAATGATCTTGTTTCCGGATCGAAGGGTTGATTAGCCAAAGCATAAATAGCTGCCATGACTTCATAATCAATTGTACCACTTTGGTTAAATAACTCGGTTGTTTTGGAATAATCGACAGATAAAAGCGTATCTCTTATAGTATTAACCTGCCCGAGTAAGAGAGAGATATTTTCGTCCGGCGATACTTCTAGTGAGTTGGTTAGAACTTTTACAACACTGGCTTCAAAATAAAAAGGGATTAGCAGCCACCAGAAAAAATAAGCTAGTAAAACTGGTAAACCAGTACATAGCAAAGCAAAAAGTCCATAATAGTGAACACGCGAATTAAGTTTCTTTTTATCACCTTCAACAAGATAAGAAACCCTATATGTAGAACCAAAAAAGGTTAGCAGAGAAAACACAATAACAGCCAGAAGTAGTGTTGCGGCTGCCATTTATAACCCCCCGATGGTAACATGTTTAGAACTCATACACATTCATTCCTCTACACATCTAAGATAACAAGTTTATGAAAAATATGTAACAGTAATATGACAAATATAATTTAGATTGGACGAAGGGATACCTGGAAAATGAAGTTCAAGAAATTTATTGAAAATTTACTGTCATAAATACTTTACTTTTTTGTCACTTATTTTTTAAGTAAGAAAGTTAACGTGCGTCTGTTGGGTCTAACAACTGAGATGCACTGATATGCCAAATGATCGCAAGCCCGCGTCAGGTAAACGCTCGTTAAGCACGATAGAAGAAAAATCAGAACAGGCAGGTGAAATTGCCGTTCAATTACTTAACGAGCTAATGAATTTTTTGGCTGATAGAGATCCAAAAAGTATTGAGCAAATCGGCAGAAACAATAGAATATTAAAAACTTTAGAGAACACGATAACCGAAGACTGTACTAAATACATCTCCACGTCTTCTCTAAACGCAAAGCAAACTCGCCGTATTATAGCAATTCTTAAAATTTCAGATCGTTTCACTAAAATTGGCAGCTTGATCGAAGAGACTGGTTCAAAAGTTTTGACACTACCAGAAATATCACGTGAAAATAAATTATTTTCCGAATTATTTTCATTAGGAAATCACTCTGAATTAGTACTTCGAAATTCAAATAAAGCTTTTACCCAAAATAATATTTCTATCGCCTACTCCGTTATAGCAAATATAAATGATGTAACAAATCGATACGATGATTTGTTCAAAAATCTATTAATTGCTATGGTCGATGAGATCAGAACAATCACTGAGAATATGTACATTCAGATAGTAGCTAAAGAATTTGAAACAATTACCAATTACTGTCTTACGAGTTGCGAACAAGTAATTTTCAGTTCTAATTCCGAGACCTCAGAAAAAAAGTTATAAATTTATGCTGATGCGTACAAAACCGGAAAACCCATATATATTTGGAGACTTCTTAGCCCTGAATTGCAGCGAAGATCTCAAGAATTGCGAAATTTTTCGTATAAATGACCTTGAAAAAGAGACATATGCGGAAATTGAAGAGAGACTCGATGGATTTTACATATTATCAAATTCGAGTTCTGCATTGCCTTTAAAAAATCAGAAATTTAGCTCTCGAATTAATGCTTTTTTCGCCCTCGACGCAATATTCGCCTACAACCATTATTTATACATTTAGGTGGAATAATGAGTTTAATACCTTTTTATTTTAACATTTATTATGCAAGCCAATTTGCACATTTGTTCTAAATGATGAAAAAAAATAACATC
This sequence comes from Candidatus Salinivivens marinus, assembly GCF_965655845.1. Taxonomy (NCBI): domain Bacteria; kingdom Pseudomonadati; phylum Pseudomonadota; class Alphaproteobacteria; order Rhodobacterales; family Paracoccaceae; genus Candidatus Salinivivens; species Candidatus Salinivivens marinus. The sequence goes on along the minus strand of NZ_CBFHHX010000014.1, from coordinate 23,358 downwards.
CGAAATGATAATGCTCTTAATAATTTGAGGAAGGATATTACCTATTCAAATTCTGCTAAGTCCATAACTGGCAAATATGCTATAAAAATTTTGGAGAATTTGACCGGAAGGATGGGACTTTTACGTAGGGCCCAAGGCTATCAGCAATGTAGTTCGTATAAAAATTCTTTCTTTCAAGCAATGGTTCAGCAATATGGAGTATCAATGGAAATTACTTCCGGATCACTTCAAAATATTCCGAAAGTGGGGCCAATCATTCTGGTTGCAAACCATCCATTTGGAATATTGGATGGCCTTATGATGGGATTTATTTTATCAGAGGTGAGAGCCAGTTTTAAAATCATGGCCCATCAAGTATTTGGTAAGTCTACAGAACTAAGCGAGCATATTATCCCAATATCGTTTGACGCTACCAGTGCAGCCATTGATTTAAATATAGCTTCAAGAAAAGGCGCAGTTACATTTTTAAAATCAGGAGGTGCTATTGGTATTTTTCCAGGAGGAACTGTATCGACTTCTAAAACACTTTTTTCAGAACCACTAGATCCTATATGGCGTTCATTCACTGCGCGAATGATTTCAAAGTCTGAGGCCACTGTAATTCCTATTTATTTCGAAGGTCATAATAGCAGATTATTTCAGCTTGCCAGTCATCTTAACTATAACCTAAGAATGGCTCTTTTAATGAAGGAATTTAAAAATCGCATTGATAGACCAATTAAGATATCAGTTGGTCGCCCTATAGGCTATCAAGAATTAAAAAGATTTTCCGATAACCCAAAGCAAATGATGAAAACCCTAAGAGGAAAAACATATGCTATGGGGACGAGTAAAGATAATGGCAGAGAAGTACCGATCGGGTATGAGTTTGAAGAGAGATACAAATCAAGTTAGAAAAATTAAGCAAGTAAGATATTTAATCTTCGAAATTGGGTTACTTTTTCGACGCAAGATTTTTAAATTGACTTAGTTCTGCTTCAGTAAGACTTTCACGCCAGGTAGCATAGTATTGACGAAGCCTTGATTGAATAAATTCATACCTTTTCGGATTTCCCATCTGGCTGAACCATTTTTCAACTTCGCGAATTCCCTTTTTCTTCAAATTTTTTCCAATCTTGCCAGTTTTGTATTCGGTTTCACTCCAATAAATGTAAAAAATCCAGCTATCATCAATTGCAATTCTCTTTTCACCAGACCAGGGATAAGCAGCATCTAATAGGTCTGCAAGCTCATCACTCAAACCTTTAGGCCACTTGACTTCAGATAATCCTTTTCGGCGTATAAAATCTGACAATACGGATACTTCTCTTACTTTTTTATAGCGTCTGTAAACGTTATACAGTTTAATATTTTTGGATTTTTTTTCAGTCATAAGAAATTATACCAAAGCAAGAAACAAGATGTTCCAAGTATACTATGATGAGTAAAAATTTTTTACAATGCACCGCTGCACAGTACTGAATTATCAATCTTCAAAAACTAATATCCGTCTAAAAGCTATTAAATGATTGCCGAATTAGGATATTTTTCAAGTTCAAAAAAAATTTGGAATTCTTCATAAGCAAACAAGAAACGGTCCACTTTCGTGACGAATTTAGATTTAAAGTATGGAGTCTAAGAAATTCGGTATCGCAATGATTATTATCACTAAAATGGTTAGGCAAAATAGGACTTCCAATAATTATATCAAAAGAAAAATTGACTTTATTAATTGTTTCATAAAACAGAGAAATATCTCTTAATGTTGGATGAAATAGATCCAAAATGTAAAAAAGAAGTGAATTCCTCGCTTTAATATTTATAGGTATAATGGGTAATGAATACCGCTTTGCCAATGAAACAGCAGTTGGAACCCATGGACGCTCGGTTAATTGAATTCCAGTTCTTTTTGCAATTCGACCAGAAGGAAATATTATACAAGGACGGCCATGTTGAATTGCTAATTTAAAGAATTCAAGAGTCTCTCTAGATTTAAGTTTATTTCTTTTTTCTTTTTGCCATTCTACCGGTGCAATTAAATTAGAGAGTTGAGGAAAAACACGAAGTACGTCTCTATTTGCGAAGAAAAATAAATCCGGGCGTCTTTCTTTTAATACGGAGTACAATACAAGTGCATCAGAGATGCCGGTTGGGTGGTTAACCACTACAATGAAGGGATCCTTCTCAGGTATGTTTTCTAATCCAGTAAATTTAATTCTACTCGTAAACTTATTAGCCATAAATGTTAATAGATCGTCAGCGCCAAGTTTTTGTCCTGACTGCGCAGCACTTATTGTATCATTATATCTCAATAAATATTTCAAAAATTTACTAAAAATAATAACTAAGGCCGAGCTATTATTTAACCACGGTGCCCGTTCAATTAATAAAGTATCAATTGTCTTTTTCATCAGATAAGTTTGTTTCTGTTAACTTATTTAGATTGTCAGTTAATGGTTTATTTATTAACTGAGTTACATTATGAGCAACTGGCTCATAACTGGTATCCGCGATACTAAATCCAAAAACATTATTGGTATCAAAAAAATATTTAAAGAAACTGAACATTTTTTATCCAACTTTTCTTCGGTCTATCAAATTAGTATTAAAAATTTATGAAGGAAAAGTTTCAAAAATATGTCAGGAAAACACAAAGCCAAAAATCTTCATTTTTGAATTATTTAAGCTTCCGAGCACCAAACGCGCTAATTAATAGCATAAAACCCGATGTAGCCAAGCATAACCAAAGTCCGCTTGCCTGATAGGTTAAACCAGATAGAATAGTCCCAAAGAGTCGGCCAAGGGCATTCGACATGTAATAAAAACCAACGTCTCGAGCAACTCTTTCTGTGTTAGTAAATGAAAGTATTAAATAAGAATGAATTGATGAATTAATAGCAAATAATACAGCGAAAACTAATAACCCGAGCACCATTATAATCAGACTACTAACAGATGATAAATCAAGTAAAAACAATAAAATTGATAAACTTATAGGTGCTAGCGAAAGAATTAAACTCCAACTAAATGGTGCTTCGAGAAGCTGTTTCTCAGTTTTATTTCTTATGAATTTTAATTTTGGCACGTAGGCCTGGATTATCCCATAGAAAATTATCCAAATCGCCATAAAAGAGCCAACTATAAAAAAGGCAAAATCATTAAGTCCTGAATTTTGCTGGGACAAAAATGTATAAAAGTAAATTGGAACGCCGACTACAAACCATACATCTCGTGCGCCAAATAAGAAAACTCGTGAAAAGGATAGCCAATTAATATTTGGACTTTTTGAAAATATATCCGCAAATTTTGAAGTAGTTTTCCCTTTTGGAAGTCTGTTTGAAATTAATATAATCGATGTGAAAAATACAATTAAAAGAACCGACGCCATTGCATACAATACAGACACAAAATTAAATAAATTTAACGAAACAGCTCCAATGAAAAACCCCAAACCCTTTACTGCGTTTTTCGAGCCAGTTAAAATAGCCACCCACCTAAAGAGTTTTTGATTATCATTGGGAGAAAGTACTTTGACCGCCGATTTCGCGCTCATTTTTGATAGATCCTTAGCAACACCAGACAATCCTTGCACTGCCATGACATAAATGACTGAATAGGTTACTATCCAATCTTGGTGTAATTGCGACAACGCTAATACGGCTAGTATTTGAAGCGCTAAGCCTGCAATCAAAGTAGAGCTTAAGCCATATCGTGAACCAATCCAGCCAGCTAGAATATTTGTGATAACACCAGCTAATTCATAAAGAACAAACATGTATGCCAGCTGAACTGGTGAATAACCTAGTGTATGAAAGTGAAGCAAGACAAGCATTCTAAGAGCGCCATCACTCAGCATAAATATCCAATATGCTAAAGTGACGAATAGGTAGGTTGTTAAGAACTTGTCAGTCTGCATCTAATGACAATTTTACCATGCAAACAATGTCAACTAGTCGGCAAACATATGCCCATTCATTATCATACCATGCATAAACTTTTAAATGTGTCCCGTTAACAACCATCGTAGACTGTCCATCTATTATACAAGACCGAGGATCGTCAACAAAATCAGACGATACTAAAGCTCGACTTTCATAGCCTAGTATATCCTTGAGATATGTTTCAGCAGCATTTTCGAATAAACCATTAACCTCTGATACCGTGGTAGCCGTGTTTAACTCAAAAACCGCATCGGTCAGAGATGCATTAAGCAGCGGCACCCGAACTGCACTACCGTTCAATTTTCCATTTAATTCTGGATAGATCAAATTAATTGCAGTTGCAGATCCTGTTGTGGTGGGAATAAGTGAATTAAGTGCAGACCTTGATCTTCTAAAGTCCTTCGACGGTCTATCAACTATCGTCTGCGTATTTGTAACATTATGTATAGTTGTTATAGACCCATGTTTAATACCTAGTGACTCATGTACGACTTTGACGATAGGTGCCAAACAATTTGTCGTGCAAGAGGCAGCAGTCACGATATTATGCATGTTTGGGTCATAAATATTATCATTGACTCCATACACTAAGTTTGCAACCGTCCCAGTTTTTACGGGTGCAGAAACAATTACTTTTTGTATACCTTTTTTAAAATATGGAGCTAATAATTGCTCAGACTTAAAAAAACCAGTACAGTCAATAACGATATCAATCTCATCAAGAGGTAAATTAACTATATTCTCTTCACGTAGAACTGGAATTTTTTGATTATCAACCGTCAACGAAACGCTATCATTTGAAATGCTTCGGCTCCACCTACCGTGAACTGTGTCAAATTCTAAAAGATGTGCAAAAAGGTCTGGATCACCATTTTTATCGTTTATGAACGCTACCGAAATATCGTTGTCAATAAGCCGGCGCAAAGCTAACTTTCCTATTCGCCCAAACCCATTAAGTGCGATCTTTACCATATTTTAATCCAACAAAATATTCTCTAGTTTTTTAAAAACTGTGTAACAAGGTACAATATATAAAAAGGTCGGCTAATGAAAAGCCGACCCTAAGTTTAGATTTAAGCTCGATTAAAGCCTACAACCCATCGACCATAGCCTGGGTTTTGGCTAATTCTGGGTCGCTAACCAGACCATACTCAGCCAGTGGTCCATCAGGTCCTGCTATTTCGTCCGATACGAAGAACTGGATGTATTCTTTTAATCCAGGAATTTGGCCAATATGAGCATTTTTTACGTAAAACTGAAGTGGACGAGAAATAGGATACTCACCGCTAGCTATGGTTTCAGTCGACGGTGTAACACCGTTTACTTTTGATGCATAGATTGTATCAGTGTTGTTCAGTAGAAATGACAAGCCAAAAACCCCAATACCCTCTTTGTTAGATGCAATAGATGCAAGGGTTTCTGTATAATCGCCATCTATATCGACCGACACGCCATCAGTTCGCACCTTCATGCAATCTTTATCAGCTTCTTTTTTTGTCAGACCTGAATCCATAAGATATTTATGGGTTCCTGCTTTTTTGCATCCTGCAACCATAACTTTCTTATCAAAGACTTCTCTTGTTCCGTGCTTGGTTCCTGGAATGAACATTTTTATACTTCTGTCTGGAAAATTAGGATCGACATCCTTCCAATTTGTTACTTTGGACTTGTTTGAAATAGCTAAATAAATGTGCGCAGGCGCTAAATCTTCAAAGCCTTTGGTTTCTAAACGAGATGCAAAGACAATACCGTCATAACCGATTTGTACCTTAGTATATTCTCCAATATTGGCTTTACACTTGACACCTTCTTCTTCTTTCATAAGAGATGATGAATTTGCGATATCGGTAGTGTTTGTACCAACTCCCTCACACATTCTCTTTCTGCCAGCACCAGATCCACCGGATTCTACTACTGGTGTTGGAAAATCAAAATTCTCGCCAAAAGCTTCAGCAACGATTGACGCGTAAGGTAAAACAGTTGAAGAACCAGCTACATGCACATAATCACGTGCGACAGCGCTACCGGATGCTATCACTAGAGAAGAAGCAGTAGCCAAAGCTAAGTTTCGAATATACATAAAAAAACTCCTAATAAAAATGATTCCCGATTGGAATTTCTATCTAATATGTTTTTAAGGAATCTTTTATGTGAAGCTTTTGTTACGGTTTTGTGACAAATCTTTCTAGTTTATTCTATTGGGAAAAACTACTGAAAATACACTACCATTGCCCGGATCACTCTCTATTAGCAATCTTCCGTTATGACGTACCATAATATGTTTTACGATAGACAACCCTAACCCAGTACCTCCTTCATTTCTCGATCTGTGATCGTCTACTCTATAAAAACGTTCCGTTAGTCGCGCCAAGTGATGTTCCTCAATACCTATTCCAGTATCTTCAAAGCTTACTTTATAGCCAGTTGTCATCAAAGCTTTATGATACTCAATACTATCCATAATAACTTTGATCTTGTTGCCATCTCCACCATATTTTATTGCATTCTGAAGAAGATTTGTGAAAACTTGAACAACCTGAGAGTAATCGCCCATAATCAAGGGATCTGATGCGTCCTGCACATAGTTGATACTAATATTTCTTTTTGCCGCAGTGGGAGTTAGTATTTCCAGAACGTCACGCATAATATCGCCAAGGTTTACTTGTTCTGTCGGTAATAGTTTTTCTGCAACTTCAACTCGTGATAAACCTAGCAAATCGTCTATCAAGCTACTCATGCGTAAGGACTCTCGCTCCATTACTCTCAAAAATTCTTTTGCTTTCAATGGGTTGCTTTTAATAACTCCAGAAAGAGTTTCTATAAACCCAAGTATAGAAGTAAGAGGAGATTTTAATTCATGACTTACGTTAGCTACGAAATCTCGCCTCATTTGGTTTGCTTGAATTACATCAGTAGTATCATAAAAAGATAGGCTAACTATTTTTAACTCTCTCGAATACTTCGTAGTTACCTCATATGTTCTCTCAACGCCTGAAACGGTTTTATAAAAATTTCCTTTTTCGTTCTCGTTTGCATTAAAAGCATTTTCAACCAGATTAATAATTAGTGGCTGTCTTATTGCTACATAAAAATGTCTGCCTTTAAAATCATTACCTAATAAATCAACGGCTGCTTTATTAGATGATATTACATAAGAGCGATCGTCTATTACTAGTATTGGCGTGCTAACAGTCTCTACAAAATTATCTATAACACTGATGTAATCCATGTTCATCATGTGATACTTTTAAGGGCCATTTCAAATTTTTCTTTTAAAGTATCGGGATCTTCTAAACCAACGGAAACACGGAAAAAACCTTCAGTTATTCCCAAAGCTAGTCTATCATTTTCTGAAAGACCTCGGTGAGAAGATGAAGCAGGATGAGACAAGGTCGTTCCAACATCTCCTAAGGTTGGAGCAAACGCTATACCTTCTAACTGCTTAACAAATCTATTTGCAGCTTCTCGTGTTTTGTTTTTAAGCTCAAAACTTACTAAATTACAGCCGTTTAAGCCGAGACTGTTTTTAACAAGAGCTGCATCGGGATGATCAGGCAGAGTTGGATAAAGTACTCTATCCACATTTTTGTTCATGGATAAGTACTGAGCGAGGATCGTCGCTGTAGCTTGACTACTCTCAAACCTTAAAGGGAATGTCATCAAACCCCTTTCTGCAAGCCAACATTCGTAAGGGCTCGGAGTGAGACCGGTTGTTACTGCAAAGTCATAAATAGATCTATTTATAGTTTCATCTTTTGCCACCACATACCCAAGAGTTATATCTGAATGACCGGCTAATAACTTTGTAACGGAGTTTACAACTATATCCGCTCCGGCGCTCATGGGTTTGAAAGCCTTTGGAGTTGTGAAGGTATTATCTACCAAAAGTTTAATATCTTTTTCTTGGCATAAAGTTACAATGCCAACAATATCTGCAACTCTTAAAGTAGGGTTGGAAACTAATTCTATTAAAATAAGTTTTGTGTTTGGCTTAATGGCATCTCTAACCTTTGCAATATTAGTCATGTCGGAGAGCGAAACTTCAATGCCAAATCTTGGCAAATCAGATTTCATTAACCTTAAAGACCGCCCATACAACTGATCACCGCCAACAATATGATCCCCAGACGATAATGACCCCATTATAGCGGCTGTAATTGCAGCCATACCGGAGCCAGTAATAATTCCACCATCGGCTTGCTCAAGAAGATCTATCTGTTTCGCAAGGGCTGTTGCATTGGGATGGCCTTCCCTAGCATATGTATAACCTTGAATACGACCTTCGTATTGATCATCCAACATATCTGGGGTTTCAGACGCGTAAACAACTGACGGGTAGATAGGCGATACAACACTAGCGCTTTCCCCAGGCTTCAGTGGAATAGGACGCTGAATGGTTTCATTTTTTTTTGACATTATTTTTAGCCTTCAACAATATCTAGGCTTTTCATAAATCTAATTGCATTAGCCTGGTAATTCTCTGCGCTTTTTAGCAGTCCATCTATCGTTACTTCATCTAGCTGCTTCACAACTTTACCCGGCATTCCCAAAACCATCGAACCATCGGGTATGCTTTTTCCTTCGGTGATTAAAGCCCCTGCCCCAACTAAACAATTTTTACCTATTTTCGCACCGTTTAGAATTGTTGCGCCCATGCCAATTAATGTATTGTCACCAATCGTGCAACCATGAAGCATTGCCTTGTGACCAATTGTACAGTTTTTGCCAATTGTCAGCGGGTACCCAATATCAGTATGTAATACACAATTCTCCTGGATATTGGATCCAAAACCCACAGATATTAGTTCATTGTCTCCTCTAAGTGTAGAACAGAACCAGACAGAAGATTTCTCTTTTAGACTAATTTTTCCAATTATATTTGCATCCGGCGCTACAAAAACACTCGCATGGATTATTGGGAAATTTCCTTCAAAAGCGTATAAAGTCATTATCTATTCTCAAATTCGTTATTCAAATTCCGCACATCATCTACAATTCTAGGTTGCTGACTTAACTTTAATCTTTCGGCTTTAATTATTGTTTTTAAATCATTTTCAGTCTTATCCAAATCATTATTTATCAAAACATAATCATATTCTGGCCAATGACTAATTTCATCACGAGCTAAGGCCATTCTATTTTTGATAACGTCTTGGTTATCTTTTGCTCGCGAATTCAATCTACGCTCCAGTTCGGCTATTGAAGGTGGAAGAATAAATAACGAAAGCGCCTGTTTTCCAAGCACGGAATTTCGAATTTGTTGACCGCCCTGCCAATCAATATCAAATAGTACATCTTGGCCATTCTCAATTGCATTCGATACAGGTTTCTGAGGACTGCCATAAAGATTGCCGAATACCTCTGCATGTTCGAGCATTTCTTGATTATCAACCATTTTTAAAAAATCTTCTCTAGACTTAAAAAAATACTCGCGTCCATCTTTTTCGCCATCCCGAGGCTCTCGAGTAGTAGCAGAGATGGAGAATACGATATCGTTATCCCAAGCCCTCAACCTATCAGATAGCGTGGACTTTCCAGCTCCTGAAGGAGACGAAAGAATAATAATGAGACCTCTACGCATCTGGGTTATCGAAACTACCTAACTTAATAGCATTCTATGCAATGATTAACCTATTTTATACTCCAGGCCAAATAAACCCGCACTTTTAAAGTTATTAAACTGCCGCCTTAGCTACAGTACTACCGCCCCTACGAGCAACTAATTCTTCAGCCACTAAAAATGCTAATTCTAATGATTGACTTGCGTTAAGTCTAGGATCGCATGCGGTATGATACCTGTCTGACAGCCCTTCTTCCGTTACAGCCCGAACTCCGCCGGTACACTCTGTTACATCCTGACCGGTCATCTCGAAATGCACTCCTCCGGGAATAGTACCCTCGGCAGCATGAACCTGAAAGAACTCACGAACTTCTTTAAGAACGCTGTCAAATGGACGTGTCTTATATCCGCTGGACGACTTAATTGTATTTCCATGCATTGGATCACAGGTCCATACGACATTAACACCACTTTCTTTGACTACTTTAATCAAGCGCGGCAAATGATCTCCAACTTTTCCTGCACCAAAACGAGCGATCAATGTAAGTTTTCCTGCTTCATTGTCTGGATTCAATTTTTCTAGTAACTTTTTCAAATCATCTTCAGTCATTGTAGGGCCACATTTTAATCCAATAGGATTTAAGACACCGCTACAAAAATTTACATGAGCGCCATCTGGCTGTCGCGTACGATCGCCTATCCAAATCATGTGACCAGAGCCAGCTAGCCAATTACCAGAAGTGGAATCTAGCCGAGTAAGTGCCTCCTCATACTCTAGAAGCAACCCCTCATGGCTCGTGTAAAAATCTACTGTGCGTAATTCATTTGATACATGACTATTCAACCCTGCTGCCTTCATAAAATCTAGCGCATCGCTAATTCTATTAGCCATTTCTCTATATTTAGATGCTTTTTCTCCTTCAATAAAACCAAGTGTCCAGCCATGGACCAGATGAACATCGGCATATCCACCTTTAGAAAAAGCTCTTAGAAGGTTTAAAGTAGCAGCAGCCTGAGTGTAAGCTTGAAGCATTTTAGATGGGTTTGGAATTCTAGCTTCCTTAGTAAATTCTAATTCATTTATAATGTCACCTCGGTAACTCGGCAGCTCAACTTCATTTATAATTTCAGTTGGAGCTGATCTTGGTTTGGCAAATTGACCAGCCATTCTGCCAACTTTCACAACTGGAACTTTTGCACCATAGGTAAGTACCATCGCCATTTGCAGCATAACTTTAAAAGTATCGCGTATCCCATCAGCACTAAATTGCTCAAAACTTTCAGCACAATCTCCACCTTGGAGCAGGAATGCGTCGCCCTTGGATGCGGCCGCAAGCTCTTCCTTCAGAGACCTAGCCTCACCAGCGAAAACAAGAGGAGGATAATTTGACAGCTGCTGCTCAACTTTTGCCAAAGTTGCATCATCAGTATAGTCAGGCATTTGAATCCGTGGTTTAGCACGCCAATCAGATTTTTGCCATTCTTTCATCGTTGGATCCTCCTCAAAAAAGATACTGACATTAAGGTATAATTGATTTTTAAAAAAAGAACCATACCACTCGAATGAAATGACTTGACGTTGTTAAAAAAACTCACAAGGTATTTTAGGGTGCTGCGTTTTAGCAGGCGAATTTAGTTGTGTCAGGCTCTAGCCATGAATTTTCGAGATGAAAAAGTTGTAATAGATATTGCGGCACCTGACAATTCACCGCGTCGTTTTGCTTTTCTTTTAATGAAGGATTTTACTTTATTGTCCTTTGCATCAGCCGTAGATGCACTTCGAATAGCCAATAGGATGTCTGATAAAACTATCTATAGCTGGTTGTTTCTAAGCGAGGACGGCAACCCGGTAAGTTGTTCAGCAGGCACATCGTTCAATGTTGACGACAATTTAATTGATTTGCATCGTGACGACACGATTATGGTTTGTGGTGGTATGAACATAAGTGAGACAACAACTAAACCTATTTTAAATTGGATCCGAAAAGAAACTCGACGTGGCTTGAAGATTGGCGGTTTATGTACCGCAGCTTTTACCCTTGCTAAAGCTGGTATACTTGATGGTAAACGAGCCACAACTCACTGGGAAAACCAGGATAGTTTTTCAGAAGAATTTGTAGAAGTCGATCTTACAAAATCTGTTTTCATAATAGATGGAAATCGCATGACAACTGCAGGCGGAACATCTTCTATAGACTTATTCTTAAAAATAATTGCTGATGACCATGGTGAGGATTTAGCGAACGCTGTGGCAGATCAAATGATTTATAGTGCAATTAGAACGGATCAGGATAGTCAGAGACTATCTGTTCCAACGAGAATAGGCGTCCGCCACCCAAAGCTCAGTCTCGTTATACAGATGATGGAAAAGAATATAGAGGAACCAATAAGTCCCTCAATCTTGGCTAAAGACGTATCAATGTCTACTCGGCAGCTTGAAAGGTTGTTTCGGCGATATTTAGATAGAAGCCCTAAGCGTTATTATATGGAGTTGAGACTTCAAAAGGCTCGAAATTTACTTATGCAAACTGATATGAGCGTCATAAATGTAGCATTAGCATGCGGTTTTGCATCACCATCTCATTTCTCGAAATGTTATCGAACACATTACAACACTACGCCTTATCGCGAGCGCGGATCAAAATCTTCAAGAATTACAATTTGAAGTTAAAGATTCTATGTAAAATTTACTTTTCAGGTATCATCCCACGCGGGTAAAATCTTAACATCAAGAGTAGAAATAAACCCATCGTTAATAAACGCATTTGAGCTACGCTGTCTAATAAATGTAATCGAACAGGACTTTCAGGGTCCATTGGCGCAGTTATGAGATCAACCAACCAATAACCTATAGGTTCGACTTGCACCCAAAGGAACCAAACTAAAAAACCACCTAAGATCGATCCTAAATTACTTCCAGACCCTCCAACAATCACCATAACCCATATTAAAAAGGTAAAACGTAGTGGTTGATAAGCACCGGGTGTCAACTGAGCATCTAATGTAGTCATCATTGCTCCAGCTATTCCACATACAGCGGACCCAAGGATGAAAATTTGCAAGTGTCTAGATTTGATATCTTTACCCATAGCTTGTGCTGCAGTTTCATTATCTCTTATGGCCCTCATCATTCTTCCCCAAGGACTATTTAGAGCCCTCTGCGACAACCATACCAAAACAAAAAGGACTAAACCGAACAAACCCGCATAAGCAATCTTCACAAACAAAGTAGAAGCAGTCGTTGGATCTAAACCAAAACTTGCCGCTCGATTCACGAAATTCTCACTTGCCTGCAAATCAATCTCATATGGAACTGGCCGTGGAATTCCTGCAACATTCTTTACACCGCGGGTCATCCAATCCTCGTTCCTCAGAATTGCAATTATTATTTCAGATATTCCTAAGGTCGCTATGGCTAAATAGTCTGACCTTAATCCTAGAGCAGTTTTTCCAATTATCCATGCAGCCCCAGCAGCCATTAAACCGCCTACAGGCCAAGCCAGCAGAACCGGTAGTCCTAATCCTCCAAGGTAGCCTGTTGCAGCGGGATTTACTGCCTCAACGGCAACTACGCCGGGGGTCAGAATGGATTTATAAACGAAAAATGAACAGACCAAGAAAATTAGAATTGAAATAAATCGCCATCTGGTATTTTTTATCTTTTTATAAACCCAAACAGAAAGGGTTATTGTTAAGACACCAAAGAGCAGTCCAGCCAAAATACGAGGCCCACCGGCATTCCACGCCTCTGGTACGGGCTGCATGGAAATCAAAACAGTGGCCAGACCTCCAAGCCCAACGAACCCCATTATGCCAACATTAAGAAGTCCAGCGATACCCCACTGAAGATTTACCCCTAGAGACATCACCGCACTGATTAATCCCATATTCAAAATAAATAAGGCTGAATTCCAACTTTGGATAAAACCAGTAATCACAATAAGCAAAAATACGGCTGCGAATAATAAATAAGTTTTAATATTATCCGTCATAACGATTTACCCTTAAAAAGCCCAGTTGGCTTGAAAAGAAGCACTACCAACAAGATTGCAAAACTTACTGCAAATTTATATTCAGTTGCCAACAGCTGCATTAGCCCACTAGGTGCGAATTGTTCTGGCAGTGTATACGTAAGAACCTTTTTCCAAGCATATGTAATAAACACTTCCGAGAATGCTATCAAAAAGCCACCGGCAATAGCACCAAGTGGATTTCCCAGTCCACCTACGATCGCAGCCGCAAATATCGGCAACAACAATTGAAAATATACAAATGGTTTAAAACTTTTATCTAGGCCATAAAGGGTACCTGCAATTGTGGCCAGTGCAGCAACAATTAACCATGTATAAAAGACAACCCGTTCTGGATTTATGCCAGAAAGCAAAGCAAGATCTTCGTTGTCAGAAAAAGCCCTCATCGACTTTCCAGTTCTCGTCCTATTAAGAAACCAAAATAAAAGGGCTACTACCACAACAGCAGTAATAACAGTAATAACCTGTGTTGTTTTGATTGCTAATCCTTCATCGAGACCAGTTAATTTCTTGAAATCCCTCGCCGAAATTATGAAGCGAGATCCATCTGAGAAACGTTGATCGCCTACCCCAATAATAAATCGAACTAAACCATTGTAAACGAACATAATTCCTAGAGATACAATTAATAAGATTACAGGAGCTGATTTTTGCTTACGGTAAAAACGTAATACCACGCGATCCGTTCCAAGAAGTAATAATGCAGTCAGAACTATTGCTATCGGCAATGCAAGAAGAGCAGTGGGTAGCGGAGCAATAGATACACCGATACTTTGAAACCACCAAGTAAACAAAATTGCCACCATGGTACCGAAGGCCATTGTGTCACCGTGTGCAAAATTAGAAAATCGAAGAATCCCATAGACCAATGTGACCCCGAGCGCACCTAGTGCTAACTGGCTGCCGTAAGTTATTGCAGGAATTATAACAAAATTGGACAACACAATTACAGCGTGAAGAAATTCCATATCTATCCTCCCAAGAAGGATTTTCGGACCTCTTTATCGGCCAATAAATCCTTTCCAGAGCCAGAAAACGCATTACGCCCTTGAACAAGAACAAATCCTTTGTGAGCAATTTCAAGAGCCTGTCTCGCATTTTGCTCTACCATTAAAATCGAAATGCCAGATTTTACCACATCAATAATCCTACCGAATAATTCGTCCATAACTATTGGCGAAACACCTGCGGTAGGTTCATCCAACATTAATACTGACGGCTTAGTCATCAGTGCACGTCCAACCGCGACCTGCTGTCTTTGGCCTCCTGATAATTCGCCAGCGGACTGATTACGCTTTTCAAGTAAAACAGGGAATAGATTAAAAACCTGTTCCATTGTAACAGAAAAATCATCTGTTCTTATGAATGCACCCATTTCCAAATTTTCCTGAACGGTCATTGAGGTAAAAATATTTTGGTTCTGGGGCACAAACCCCATGCCTTTTAAAACTCTATCTTGAGGCGTTAGCTTGGAAATATCTTCTCCATCAAGTTTTACTTTACCTTCTCCAAGACTTAACATACCAAAAATTGCTTTCATCGCAGTGGACTTGCCCGCACCATTAGGACCTACAATTACAGCAATTTCTCCGGGTTCTACAGAAACGGTGCAGTCATGAAGAATATCGGGGCCATTACCATATCCACCAGTCATAGACTCCCCGATTAAATACGGCTCACTCATTGCACAACATTCTTTTCTTTGTTTTTAAGCCCTGTTCCTAAATAAGCCTCTATAACTTGCTCATTATTTTTTATTTCACGTAACGAACCTTGCGCTAGTACTTTACCTTCTGCCATACAGATCACAGGATCACAAAGCTTCTCAATAAAATCCATATCGTGTTCAATGACGACAAAAGTATAACCTCGTTCTATATTCAAACGCTTGATAGCATCTGCAATAGTATTCAATAAGGTTCTATTAACCCCTGCTCCAACTTCATCAAGAAAAACAATCTTGGCATCGACCATCATTGTCCTGCCTAATTCTAATAATTTCTTTTGCCCACCTGAAACTTGACCCGCTTTCTCGTGAGACAAATGGGATATGGTCAAAAACTCTAAAACTTCGTCTGCCTTCGCTGTTAATACTCTTTCCTGATCGGCAATCCGCTTTCTACCAAACCAAGTATTCCATAAAGTTTCCCCGAATTGATTAGACGGTACCATCATAAGGTTTTCACGACACGACATCGAAGCAAATTCGTGAGCGATTTGGAAAGTCCTCATAACTCCTTTGTCAAACAATTGGTGAGGAGCTAGGCCCGTAATATCCTCACCAGCAAGTAACACCTTGCCGTGAGTTGGTTTATGCAAACCAGCAATGGCGTTAAATAGAGTGGTTTTTCCTGCACCATTTGGTCCGATTAAGCCTGTTATAGACCCCTGCTCTATTGTTAAAGAGACACCGTCAACAGCATGAAAGCCGCCAAAATGCTTATGTAAATCCTGTATTTCGATCAACGGTAAATCCCTTAGAAATAATCCTATTAAAGAATACAGCCCGGCCTAATAAAACCGGGCTGCGAAAATAGAAACTATTCAATGATAATTATCGGAAAGCTACTGTTGTATCTTTTCCACCCTTCATGACTACTTCACGATAGGTACCTGAAGCTTCTCCTGGTCCAATTAGCTCAACGCCAGAAGCACCCACATAATCAATGTCTCCGCCACCGCGTAAAATTTCTAGACCTTTTGCCAACTCTCCGGCACCGATTTTAGTACCAGGTGCATTTGCAACCTTCATAATATGATCTTTATAATCTGCTGGATCTTTTGAGTCAGCAGATTGCATAGCCAACATAATTAATGCTGCTGCGTCATATGACTCAGGAACAAATGGTGAGGTAGCGTTAAATGCACCACCCACGAGCGCCGTAAAGCTTTCAGCTAGCTCAGTAGAAGGCGCAGGGTGCTGACCGGTTGATCCGTCAATATCAGACCCAAATTTAGACAGCGTGTCACTGATCATACCATCTGGGAAGTGAAATGTATCAAACGCACCTGAATCCAGTGAGGCTTGAATAATAGCTCCGCCGCCCTGATCAACATAACCTGCGACAACTAGCCTGTCTCCACCAGCGGCAGCCAAAGCAGCAACTTCTGACGAATAATCAGCTTTTCCTTCCTCATGAGGAGCATTGATAGTTATTGTACCACCAGCTGCTTCATAAGCCGACTGAAAAGCATCTGCCAAACCTTTTCCATAGTCATTGTTTGTATATGTTACAGCTACAGACTTTATGCCTTGATCCATAAGAACTTCCGTCATCACAACACCCTGTCTGGCGTCTGATGGGGCAGTTCTGAAAAACAAGCCCTTGTCCTCATTATTGTTGTGAGACAGACCCGGACTGGTTGCTGACGGAGAAACCATCACCATCCCGTTTGGAAGTGCTACATTCATCAATGCAGCGCCTGTGACACCTGAACAGTCGCCACCAACAACACCATCTACGCCGTCAGCAGTAATAAGTCTCTCAATCGCTGCTTGCGCTGCACCAGAGTCAATACAGGTTGTGTCAGCTCTCACGGCCTTGACTTTTGCGCTATCAAGCAGAGCCCCACTATCATTTACCTCACTGATAGCAAACTCTGCTCCTGGTCCCATTTCAGCGACCATAGATTCAATAGGACCTGTAAATCCTAGGAACACACCAATTGTGACCTCCTTGGCATGTCCACCTGCGAAAGCTGTTGCAGCAACAGAAGTAGCCAACGCAGTTCCGATTAGTAATTTCTTCATAAATATATCTCCCTTTAATGAGTCACAATTACAGCGTTCTTTACTGCTAAATTCAACCCTTTATTTGTAGCCTCAAGGCTAATCATAAATAATCAATATCGTCAACGAGTTAACCAGAAATAATGTGTTAAAGCCGTTAGGATATTATGTTAAACTCTTAACCTTCAAACTATCGATCTCTCCAAAAAAGGTTGACCATTTATTACTCTATCCCAAGAAAACGGGGAAAGGTCTAGTGAGCGAAACCCCCGGTAAATTATCAATTCCGATAGACCCCGCCCGGTTGCAGGAGCCTGCTGTAGCCCATGTCCAGAGAAACCATTCGCAAAATATAAATTCTCAATTGCAGGATGACACCCTAATATCATATTCTGATCCAAGACATTATATGCGTAATGACCTGCCCAGTAGTTCCTCACTTTAATTGCTTCAAAATAACTTGATCTGTTAGCCAAAGCAGGCCAGATGATATTGTCAAATTCAGTGTAATTCGGAGTAAAGTCATTAAAATCAACGTCTAAATCTTCTTTTGGACTGCAACCGCTTATAAAAACATTACCTTCAGGTCTGCAGTAAACACCTGTACTATCTACCATCAAAGGCAGTGAACCCATATTTACCGTTGCCGACCCCTGCGGAGACTGCTCACAATCAAAAACAAATACAGTTCTTTTTCTTGGCACAACTGGCACATTTATTCCTGCATATTTTGCTATTTTACCAGCTCTCGACCCAGCGGCATTTACAAAATAATCAGCCTCAATTTTTTTTCCAGACTTTAATTTGACAGACTTAAGTGATTGTTTTTCGGCATTAAACCCAATCGCTTCATCCTTAATAAACCTGACACCTAAACTTTCTGCTTTCCGTTTAAATCCGTTCAAGAAATCCGCATTATCAAACCAACCCTCCCCGGATCTACCGTAAGAAGCTAATTTGATGTCAGCAACATTTAAATGCGGAAATGAAGAAGCCAACTCGGACGGCGACCAAAGAACTACATCTGCATCATTGGCTAATTGCACACTATAATTTTGTTTCATAATCGCAACCTGAGCATCAGTTTCCGCCAGAAATAAATATCCGCCTGCATGAAATTTTAAATCAGGCCGGTCATTCTCAACAGACATCAAATCATGAAAACTTGTTAAAACTTCATAACCATACTGACTAATCTTGATATTCAACGCATTTGAAAACTGTGTTCTGATTGAAGATGCTGAGAGTGTTGATGAAGAATAAGTATACGCTGGATCAGGCTCTAGCACTATCACCGAGCCTGAAAAATCAGGATTAGAGGATAGAAAATAAGCTGTTGCACAGCCTACTATTCCCCCTCCAATCACAATAACATCGCACCTATCTTCCATTTCGTTTCTCAACAAGTGAATAAACTTTTATTTTGACTGATTATTCAGAGCATTTTTCCTTATGTTACTCAATGACTGTCTCGGAACCAGAGCTTCTGAAGAAACGTTTAAGTCTAAAACAGCACCTCTTTCCGAATTAAGCGCACTTTCAAACGCAACATAAAATTCATCTGTTGTCCCGACACGTAAACCTAAGAAACCAAAAGATTCTGCTAAAGAGATAAAATTAGGATTAACAATGTCTGTACAACTTACTCTGCCAGGATAATTTTTTTCTTGGTGGACACGTATTGTGCCATAAGTCGAATTATTTAATATTAAAATTATTGGAAAAATTCCTATTTGAGCCGCTGTCGACAACTCCTGACAGGTCATTTGGAAATCACCATCGCCTGCAAAACAAACTACTGTCCGATTAGGGAATGCACTCTTGGCAGCAATAGCCGCTGGAACACCATACCCCATAGCTCCACTTTGAGGTGCAAGTAGTCGCGAAGAACCTGCAAATTGATAAAACTTATTCGGCCAAACTGCAAAATTACCGGCACCATTAGTAATAATAACATCTGAGGGAAGAACTTCCTGTAGGTACTGCATCACTAACCCCATATCCACCATGGACGGCTGTTTAGGAGCGATCAAACTGTCTAGATAGTTGAGACGAGCAGATGAAAACCAATCTTCCCAACGGCCGGAAACATTTTCTAGACATCTAGAAAATTCGTTGGGATCGGCATGTATTGCAATATCAGGTAGATATATTTTTCCTAATTCACTCTCTGCACTGTGAACGTGTATTAACTTTTGATCCGGTATCGGTACTTTAAGAAGGCTATAGGCATCAGTAGTCATTTCGCCAAACCTAATATTAATCGCAATAATTAAGTCACTAGCAACAATTAACTCTCTAACATGAGCTGGCATACCAACACCAGCTTCGCCACAAAACGCTCTGGAAAAGTTATCAAATTGATCTTGATATCTAAACGCGGCTATTACTGGGATCTTCGAAGATTCTGCAAAACTCTTTAACGCATTTTGACCAGATTGAGACCAAGTACTGCCACCTATTATTATTAGAGGTCGTTTACAGTCTGAAAGTGCGAACTGAACCTTCTCAATAGTCTCACTTACAGGAACGCCTTTCTCAATATGAACAGGACTAATCAAGGGTAAAGCATCAGTCTCATCTGTTAAAATATCCTCTGGCAATGCTACTACAACAGGTCCTGGACGCCCAGATACCGCTGTTAACCACGCTCTTGAAATAATTTCTGGTATCCTGTCTGCTTCATTGATTTCTACAGACCATTTTGCCACGTCTCCAAATGCGGTTTCATAATCAATTTCTTGGAATGCCTCCCGCCCTTTGAGAGCAGTCCCAACCTGTCCAACGAATAAAATCATCGGTGAACTATCTTGCCTCGCAGTATGCACTCCAATAGCTGCGTTCATGGCCCCAGGGCCACGCGTTACAAAACAAAGGCCTGGCTCCTGTGTAAGTTTGCCATGCGCTGAGGCCATAAAAGCCGCTCCACCCTCATTTCTACATAAAATGAAATCAAAATCTTCCCGCTTATCATAGATTGCATCCAGAACTGCCAAATAGCTTTCACCAGGAATACCAAACGCTTTTTTGGACCCAAGAGCCAAAAGACAATCTATTAAAATTTCACCACCGGTAGCCATAATTTTGAACAAACTTTCTTTATTTATTCGGTATTGTTGATTAGCAAAGTTACTTCGTCAACCACGCAAAAGCCTGCACATCTATTTTTATAACAAGTCCCTGACGACTGACTTTTTGATAATAACTTCGATCTAATTTGAGGAAACAGTTACACTCTAGAGAAGTTTACCGTCGCATAAAATTAAAAATATAATTAATTTCACTACTGACAGGCCTTTAGTGAAAAAGTAAAGTATCAATTATAGGATATAAAAACATATGAATATAAATTTTAAATAGAATCCCTAATGTTAAAAAACTAATTTTATAAATAAAAGCAATGTACAAATGCGTTACCTTAATCCTCTCAGCTGGATACTCAACAAGAATGCGAGGCGCCGATAAGCTACTAGAGAACATAGATGGAATGACACAGCTTTATCGTATTGCTAAAGCTGCTGCGGAAAATGGTGATACCTACATTACCCTTCCGTTTAGAGACCATCCTCGAGAAGCGGTACTGGCATCAATGTCGATTACCAAGATATATTTAGATGATAAGAACACCGGAATGGGTTCCTCAATTGCGGAAGGTGTAAAGAACATACAAAGCGAAGACGCAAACGTTACTGGAATTATAATAATACCTGCGGACATGCCTTTGATAGACTACAACGCTATACAAGCCTTTTTTACCGCCCACCCAAAATTTCCTCAGTCAATTATCCAAGCGGTAGATGATAATGGACCGGGACACCCAGTATTATTTCCTCGTAAGTATTTCAAAGACCTTATTCTGTTGGAAAAAGAGACGGGAGGAAGAGGAATTATTAAAAAATCAGAAAATACAAAAGTATTAAAATTTAGAGGTAGTATTGCGACGCTTGATTTAGATACTCCGGAAGATTGGGAAACATGGCGGAACGGAAGAGCAAATTAGAGGCGAAATAATGAATAGAAAACAATCGGGGCCATGCGAACATTAGGCAGACAAAGTCAATAAATAAGCTGTATCATCTTTAGTGTCAGCCTCACATTTATCACCATAGATCCTTACCTCAGTTACATTTGCTACTAATCCCGTTTCTTTTAACATTTCGAGCACGTTATCGAAACCTAAGCTATGCCAGTGCTTTGAATTCACAGACAAAACTGCCAGACCCTTTTTTGATAAAATTCTTGTGATTTCAAATAGTGCTTCCGGGCCAACATGCCCGTGGGTAAAAGTTCCTGAACTTACAATCCCATTATACGTATGGTCTAAAATAGGAAGACCTTTCGTCAGGTCGCCCACAATACTTTTTGAGTAAATACCTTTTTTTTTCGCCACCAAAAGCATTTCCTCAGAAATATCTGTGGCATGCATTTCTATTTTATTAAGTTTACTAATCTCAATACCCAACAGTCCAGTACCAGCTCCGACATCTAATACTGGGCCTTTACCGTTTAATTTGATAAATTGAGTTGCTACCTGATATGGCAATATATAATCCATTCCACCTGCAAAATCTGTGTCATAATCTCCAGCCCAGCCACGATAAAAATCGACATTGTCCTCAGGAGACGAAAGATTATAAGCTTTTTGAAGATTTATATGTTTTTTAGATTCATTTTGCTTAGACATTTTCTTGAAGATCTCTAATTGGAATTATGATTACAGCTCAATGTTATTATTTTAATCTAGCTTCTCTTTTGCACTTTTGAGAACAATACTTTACTTCCTCCCAGACCTTTTCCCACTTTTTCCTCCAAAAAAAAGCCCGGTTGCATACGCTACAAACTTTTTGCGGTAAGTTTTGTTTTTTTTGCATTTTCATTATTTAATAGTATGTCTTTCTCAATATTTTTAAATGTGTGATTTATTAATAGTATGTAATACCGCTAGAGCTTTCTAAGACCAACCCAAAAGGAGCAATTATGAATAACAAAGATCAGATAAATAAAAAAAAGCAACTAATGAGAACTACTGCTATTGGGATTGGTATTGCAGGGCTTATATGGGACACAATCGTAAATCAACCGATGAACCCTACTTCTTTAATCTTATACTTTATAGCATTAGGGCTTTTTGCATTTTCTTTTGTTTATAAGAGAAAAAACTAACTTCTCTAATTTAAGACCGCTGTTCTAACAAAATACAAACTCTGTACTAGAAAATACTCCAGTATTTATTAAAGTGTTTAAAATTAAAAATGGAGCATCAAATGAAAGTCATAACATCGGTTGAATTATCAAAAGGTTACGAACATTGGAAAAAGTTATTTCTATCAAATGAGGACTTCAGGCAAAAAAACCAAATTAATGTAGTCGCTTATGGACACGAAGCTGATAACGAAAACAAAGTTTGGGCTGTAATGGACATTCCCTCTATGGAACACATGATGAGCTTAATAAATGAACCGGAAATGATAAAATTACGAGAAGAAGCTGGAGCAATATTAGAGACGCAAAAAATGATAAAGCTTATAACATAGTAGTAAGACTTTCATTATTTTTATTAACTTGATAAAAAATGGCCGGCTCTTTCAGATACTGGGGGGTATTGTGAAAGGCCGGCCTTTTTTTAATATGGGAGTTATTAAAAACACTGTGGATACGGTTGTATTTCCAGCATGGATCAAAAAAATAAAAAATAATTATTTATCGATTATTATCATCACCTCATTACGTCTTAGAAAACCTGGTGTAGTTGGATCGTTGTAAAAAAGAAATTTAGGGCTTGAGATTTCAGTGTAACCATTTAACTCCAACCATCTTTTTAAAACGCTGGCTTTTTGAGTTAACAAGCTAGTGTCAGCTACTCCGCTAAACCTAATAACAGCTGCTGAACTTGGTTGAATTTCTTCAAAGTAAATATCATCATTAGCAGGTTTTGGTAGGTTATCAATATTGTATTTTGACGGCATAGCAAATGAAACCGTCCAGTTTTCACTTTCATCACTTATTGTTTGGATAACAGGAGCTGTCATTGAAATTTTTTCACTAACTCTTTCTTTAGCACCAATATATCTTACAAGTGGCTGAAAGCCATTACGTAAAGAATTATATTGATTGCCG
>NZ_CBFHHX010000013.1:0-43932 GCF_965655845.1 Candidatus Salinivivens marinus | reverse complement strand
AAACGCGTGAAATAACTTGCTATAATGATATTAAAAAAAGGAATTATTAGAAGAGCGTTTTTCACATCTGTAGTTGTTGGATCGGTTTTATTACTTATAAATCACGGTGATACGATGAAAACCCAAGAATATCCTGCGTTATGGAAGGTCGGTTTGACTTATCTAGTACCATTCCTCGTCACCATCTGGGGGTCAATTAGTGTAGGAGGTAAATAGGGATATAGTAAAAGCTTAAAAAAGACATATATATATTTTTCGCATAATATATATTATGTTAACAAATATAATTATGGTTAATCCTATTTTAATATTAATAATATATACTTAACAACTAATATTAACCAACAAAGTCGGTTAATAAACTACCAAGTAGCTATCTATCCACTTAACTGTCTTGCAGTTGCTCTAACCCTGAGCGGCCTTTGCAACTTCTGCAGCAAAGTCTTCCTCGACCTTCTCGATGCCTTCGCCGACGGCCATTCGTACATAAGAAACGATTTCAACTCCAGCTTCCTGTGCGGCAGCTTCAACTGTAAGATCTGGATTAATTACAAAATCTTGACCAAGCAGTGTAACTTCCGCCAAAAACTTCTTCATTCGACCTTGTATCATCTTTTCAATTACTTGCTCGGGCTTTCCGGATTCCCTAGCCTGCTCCGTAAGAATATTTTTCTCACGCTCAACAATTGACTGATCAAGTTCTGCAGCGCTCAATGCCTGTGGATTAGCTGCTGCGACGTGCATAGCTACCTGGCGAGCAAACTCTGTATTTTCTCCATTTATTGCAACCAAGACTCCAATTTGTCCCATATCCTGGGTCGCAGAGTTATGAACATACGTAACAACTCGTTCAGCTTCGATACTCTGCATACGTCTGAGGGTCATATTTTCACCGATTTTGGCAATGTTATCAGTGAGCGTGTCGGCTACTGTCTTTCCAGCTATTGAAGTACTCGCCAATTCGTCTGTATTGGATACGTTCAACGCCGCAGTAGCTATTGCTTTTACCATTTCTTGAAAATCAGAATTTTTGGCAACAAAGTCTGTTTCTGAATTTACTTCAACTGCAACACCTTTTCCGTCGCTTGTAGCCACCGCTACAAGTCCCTCTGCTGCTACTCTACTAGATTTTTTTGCCGCTTTAGCCAATCCTTTGGTTCTAAGCCAATCAATTGCAGCCTCAAAATCTCCATCTGTTTCAGTCAGAGCTTTTTTAGCGTCCATCATGCCTGCGCCAGTTGTTTCCCGCAGTTCCTTTACCATAGAAGCCGTTATTGCCATGATACTTCCTATCCTATCTTAATTTCTTTAATTATTAACCACTAGTCAGACGTTTATGGTTGTTATTTTTTAGCAGCTTCCGCCTTTGGTTTCTTTTTGGCTTTTTTAGCGTCTTTATCCTCATTTTCCACCTCTACTGAGGCTTCATCGGAAACTGACTTTTCTTTTTTTGTTTTAGCTGCTGATTTCGACTTAGGTTTAGTATCTTCTTCAGAACTTGTGGATACTTCCTTCTTTGTTGAGGCCTTCTTTATAGTTACTGCCTTTTCTTTTTTAGGCTTCTCTTCTTCAGTCGCTGCAGTATCTGCTGCAATCGCTTCAGCGACCAAAGGTTCATCTAGGATGGGCTCACTCTCAGGTTTTTCTTCTTCAGTCGCTACAGTATCTGCTGCAACCGCTTCAGTAATTTCTTCTTTGACCGTATCATTCCCAAGCTCAGGTTCTAAAGGTACATTTTCCATTTCCCCGAGATCAACGCCAGCTGCACCCATTTGCTCGGTCATTCCGTCTAAGGCGGAACGAGCTATTAAGTCACAATATAATGATATAGCTCTGGCTGCGTCATCATTGCCGGGTATTATATAATCTACTCCAGATGGAGAGCAGTTGGTGTCTACTACTGCTATAACTGGAATACCAAGCTTATTAGCTTCAGCGACGGCAAGCGCCTCTTTTTTAACGTCTATAACAAACAAAAGATCTGGAACTCCGCCCATTTGGGTAATTCCACCAAGAGAAGCCTGCAGTTTGGACTGCTCACGCTCCATACCCAACCGCTCTTTTTTTGTTAAACCCTCAGACCCTGTGGCCATCTTCTCATCTAATGCTTTCAATCTATTAATAGACTGAGAAACGGTTTGCCAATTTGTAAGAGTACCACCTAACCACCTATGGTTCATATAGTACTGGGCACAGTTTTCTGCTGCTTCCGCAATAGCTGTGGAGGCTTGTCGCTTTGTTCCGACGAAAAGAATTCTTCCACCTTTAGCGACGGTTTCTCTTGCAACATTCAATGCGGCATCAAGCATCGGAACAGTTTGAGTTAAATCCATAATGTGAATGCCGTTTCGTTCACCATAAATGAACTCCTCCATTCTTGGATTCCATCTTTGCGTTTGGTGGCCGAAGTGTACGCCAGCTTCAAGCAATTGGCGCAATGTAAACTCTGGTAGAGCCATTTAATTTCCTTTCCCGGTTTGTATCTCAGCAGCAAATCAGAGCAAGGCTCCAACCGGCTGGTTAAATAAAAATTTCTCTTCTATCTAACCGAAAACTGCCTACGAATTTTAATTGGTGGTCATCTAGACTATATTCTTTACGGTAACAACCCCATTTGCTAATTTTTTCTGATTAAATAATGCGTTCAAAAAACCAATAGGATCCGATCAAGCCTACGATACCTGATATTGGTAGGGTTATAAATTTTCGGTACCAATTTTTTTTGTTAAACCAATAACCAATTGCAATGAATAGAATAAAAACAACACTAAGCTGACCCAGTTCCACTCCTAAGTTGAAACCTATTAAGGCTGGAATGAATTGGTGGATATGTAAACCAAATTCTGACAAAACGGATGCAAAGCCTAGTCCATGAAGCAAGCCGAATATGAAAACTACTAATGATCTCCTTAAATTTATGGCTTTTGAATAGAAATTTTCGATCGCAACATAAACAATTGAGGCAGCAATTAATGGCTCAACGAGCGAAGGACTGATATTAACTAGACCTAGAGACGCCATTGCTAACGTAACGCTGTGAGCCAACGTAAAAATTGTAATTTGTAAAAACAAAGAACTCAATTTAATAGATAAGAAAAATATGCCTACTATAAAAAGTATATGGTCTAAGCCTTTTGGAATTATGTGAGTGAATCCCACAGGTATATATTCGAGAAATACTTCTGAAAAATTGGAGGAATCTTTTTCACCAATACTTATCTCAGCGCTTTTTTCCCCTGGTTGAAGATATTGTGTAAAGCTATTATTACCACCCTGCTCTCTTAGCACTATTTCTCCAAACGATTTTGACCATTGAAAGCTAAATGGTCTAAGAGGATCTAACTTTACGGAGCAAATTACTGTTGTGAATCTTGGATACTCAAAATTTTTCTGATCTTCGACCAAAATATTTTGTAGTTTTAGATCCACTAATTCCTTACCTTGTTTTACTTGAATTTCATTTTTAAAATTTGGCCATAGTTCTGAAAAATTTGATTTTAGATCGACTGCAGACATACCTCTATAGAAATCGTATTCGGCAGATTGCGTTGCCTCATCTGTATTGGAAATATCCGACAAATCGATGCCAGAAAGTAACGCCTCTAAGTTAAGCCTAATTTCTAATTGAATGCCGTCTTGTTTATGAAATATATCTCCTATTGCTGGCGTGACCTCATGTGAATGCACACTAGTAGCGAGACTTAAAAATAATATCTTTATTAATAGCAGGACATTAAATATGAAGTTGAATATGTACCGGCAATTATTTTTAAAAATCATATTTCTTTTTTTTCCATTTACATTAATGGGTCACGAGCTCTGGATTGATACATCAGATTTTAAAGTAGAAAAAGGCGCTAAATTAGATTTTGATTTACGAAATGGAGAAAATTTTGACGGATTTTCTCTAGGCTATTTCGATCGATCGGTCGAAAAGCTTTATTGGAGACAGAATGGAGAACGGTTCGATAATGCCTCTCGTCAAGGTGACATTCCTGCTCTTCAAATAGAACCTGATAAAAATGGTTTAATTTCAGCAATTTATGTCTCCAAACCAAGTGTGATCAAGTATAAAGAGTTTAAAAAGTTTCACAGTTTTGCATTAGAAAAAGATGCGAAAGATGCAATTGATCTTCATTTAAGTCAGAGTTTTCCTATGGAAAATTTTTCTGAAATTTATACGCGATATAGTAAAGCGCTTGTGGGCGTAGGTAGCTCAATAGGTTCAGATCAAGCGAATAATCTTGAACTTGAATTAATTGCTAAAGAGAATCCTTATACAGATGACATGTCTGATGGTATAGAAATACTTCTACTCTATAATGGACAGCCTCATGCATTTGCGACCCTGAACGTCTTTGAGCGTTCGACCATTGATTTAGATGTCAATACTTTTGCCGTTCAAACCAATGAAAAAGGAATGGCAACGGTAAAAGTGAAAAATGACAGAACATATTTAATTGATAATGTAATACTGAGACCGGCTAGTGAGAAATTATCTAAAGATAAGGGCGTTATTTGGGAAAGTTTGTGGGCGGCTCTTACATTTGGCGTTATAAAAGCCAATGGATTATGAAATAGATGCCATATGTGTAGGGAGCGTTCTTTGGGATGTAATTGGACGTACTGATAAGCCGATAAGTAGAGGTGATGATGTTGGAGGTTACATTAAACGAATACCGGGTGGTGTTGCTTTCAATATTGCACAAAATCTTGTCAATCTTGAACTAAATCCTTGCCTACTCGGATTTCTGGGAAATGACAGTGAGGGTGACGAGCTTTTTTCCTATTGTCAAAATGAAGGAATAAATGCTGATTACATTTATCGGTCTGACAATTTTAGAACAGACAATTATGTAGCAATAGAGGATCATGGTGGTGTAGTTGCAGCAATAGCTGATGCCCACTCTTTGGAAGCAGTTGGATATGAAATTTTAAAGCCGTTGAAAAACGAACACTTCAAAGGTCATATAAAATCAAGTCAAGTACCGCTGATAGTTGATGGTAATTTAAAGCCAGCTTTACTAAAACATCTTTCCTCAGACCATTATTATGAAAAATTTGATGTTAAGGTTGTTCCAGCGTCACCTGGCAAGGCCAGTCGTCTGGCGCCTTTTTTAAGTAAAGAAAAATTTACTCTTTACTTAAATTTAGTTGAGGCTCAAAATTTATGTGGAATTCAGTTTTCCGATACAGCTATCGCCGCAAATGAATTAATCAGCCAAGGAGTAGGAAAAGTAATTATAACAAACGGCCAAGATAAAGTATCTATGGCTAGCAGCTCTAGTGGAGTGGTGTCCGTGAAACCTCCAAGAATAAAGGTTAAAAGGTTAACTGGTGCCGGTGACGCGTTTTTGGCTGCTCATATAAAGGCTGAGATGCTTAACTATAATCCGGAGCAATGTTTGGAATTTGCAGTTGAGAAGTCAGCAAAATATATTTCTGAGTTAAAATGATAAAAAGACAAATAAATCCTGAGGTTGAAAATGCGTTGCGTAACAACGTTCCAGTCGTGGCGCTTGAAAGTACGATAATCACCCATGGCATGCCCTACCCTGATAATCTTAATATGGTGCATGATGTAGAAAAAATTATTAGAGCAAATAACGCTGTTCCAGCTACTATAGCAATCCTTAACGGTGTGATAAAAATTGGTCTAACTAAAAACGAGGTAAAAAGCCTGTCTGAAACGAAAGATGTGCTTAAAATATCTCGCAGTGATTTAGCTGCTGCCCTTACATGTGGCAAAACTGGAGCAACAACCGTATCTGCAACAATGATTTTGGCAGCAAATGCAAATTTAAAAGTATTTGCTACAGGCGGTGTAGGTGGTGTTCATCTTGATGCAGAAAAGACTTTTGATATTTCCGCGGATTTGCAAGAACTGGCTCAAACTCCAGTTACTGTTATATCAGCAGGCCCTAAAGCAATTCTGGATTTGCCGAAGACATTAGAGGTGCTTGAAACTCTCGGGGTCCCAGTGATTACTTACGATCAAGACGAGTTGCCTGCTTTTTGGTCGCGCTCTAGTGGATTAAAATCACCAATCAGAATGAATAGTGCTCAAGAAATTGCAAGATCACATTTAATTAGAGAAGCATTAGAAATCCCTGGTGGGCAGCTTGTAGCAAACCCAATACCGCGTAATGCCGAAATTTCATTTCAGGAAATATTGCCTATTATCAAAAAAGCTAATTTAGAAGCAAAAAAAGAAATGGTTTCTGATAAAAATTTGACACCATTCCTACTTGATAAGATTTATAACTTAACCAAAGGAGAGTCACTAAAAGCTAACATAGAGTTAGTTAAAAATAATGCAGATCTTGCCTGTAAAATTGCTTCGTGTTTAATTGAAGAGGCCAAAAAGATTTGAAATTTCCCTTTACGTAACTTATTCATTTTATTAGTGTTCTTGCATGTCAGATAAGCAATTTGAAGATCCAGGAAATTTAATTAAACCTCAATCAGGTCTTCTGGCTGGGCTTCGGAATTCTTTTCTTACTGGTCTAGTAGTCATTGCACCGGTTGCATTAACAATTTGGCTTATTTGGAGCGTTATTGGGTGGATAGATGGCTTCGTATTGCCATTTATTCCAAGCCCATACCATCCAGATAACATTTTAAATACGATATTTGGTCAAGATGTAGCCATCAATATAAGAGGTTTAGGTGTAGTTGTTTTCCTACTCTTCACTACCTTTGTTGGCTGGATTGCTAAGGGATTTCTTGGCAGATCTTTAATTCGCATTGGTGAAAACCTTGTTCGCAGGATGCCTGTGGTAAGATCAATATATTCTGGTGTTAAGCAGATTGCCGAAACTGTTTTTGCACAATCGGACCGCTCTTTTGAAAAGGCTTGTTTGATTGAGTATCCAAGAAAAGGCATTTGGGCTATTGGATTTATTTCCACTAATGCAAAAGGTGAAGTTAAACATAAAGTCAAAACTAAAAGTGACGATTTATTATCAGTTTTTGTGCCAACGACACCAAACCCCACTTCTGGATTTATGTTATTTTTCCCTAGGAGCGATGTTATTGAACTAGATATGTCCATAGAAGATGCGGCAAAACTAGTAATATCTGCAGGTTTGGTATACCCACCTTATAAGAATTCTAAATAATTTAGTTAGTAAGGCGTGAAATATTTTGAATACTCAGTCTAAATCTCAAATTCCTGTTATGCCGGATGCTCAGACAGTAACCTCAGTGAAGCACTGGACAGATAGGTTGTTTTCTTTTCGAGTTACTAGGCCAAAATCTTTAAGATTTCGATCTGGAGAATTTGTAATGATCGGGCTTCTTAAAGATGATGGTAAGCCTCTGCTTAGAGCGTATTCTATAGCATCACCGTCATGGGATGATGAATTGGAGTTTTATTCAATAAAAGTTCAGGATGGCCCTCTGACCTCACGCCTTCAGCATTTAAAAGTTAATGACCAAATTATTTTGAGACCCAAACCGGTTGGTACTTTAGTGCATGACGCACTGTTACCTGGTCGCAGACTGTGGTTATTTGCGACAGGTACAGGCATTGCTCCCTTCGCTTCTTTAATTCGTGATCCTCAGACCTTTGAAGATTATGATCAAGTTATTTTAACGCATACATGTAGAGAATTAGCAGAGTTAGAGTATGGCCGTCTGTTGGTAGAAGGTCTTAGCAAAGATGAACTGATGATAGAATTATTAGGAAAAAATAACATAAAGAAATTAAATTACTATCCCACTACTACGCGGGAAAACTCTTCTTGTATGGGACGTATCACCGAAAAATTAAAAAATAATAAATTGTTCAACGATCTGAATATAAATGATTTTTCTCCACTGAGTGACAGAGCAATGGTTTGCGGTTCAATTGGATTAAATTTAGAAATAAAAAGTATCTTAGACGACCTTGGATTTAAAGAGGGCGCTAATTCTGAACCAGCGCAATATGTCGTTGAAAAGGCTTTTGTTGGCTAGATTCAATCTTTAATTTTATTTCGCTTCAATAATTCTATAAAAAGTGCAGAGTGATCTTTCTCTAAATTTTGCGAATTATCAGCTAGTGTCAAATAGCGCTTTGTGACATCATTTAGCATGGGTAAATCTAGATCTAACATTTTTGCTACTTTTTGAATATTATTAAGATCCTTTAATTGCGTCTTTACACTGCCGCCAGGCTCAAAATTACGTTTTGACATTCTCGCGCCATGTTGTTGTAGGATCGTGCTGTCAGCAAACCCTCCAGAGAGCGCATCTCTAACTGCGTCGACGTCTGCTCCCCCTCTTTCTAACAAAAGCACTGCCTCTGCAACCGCACCGATGGTGATGCCCACAATAGCTTGATTAGCTAATTTTGCTAACTGGCCTGTTCCGATTGGACCAACTAGAACTGGTCTACCCAACGGATAAAAAATCTCCTTGGTCTTATGAAATATGTTTTCCTCGCCTCCCACCATAATTGCTAAATTTCCGTTCTTCGCAGCAACCGTTCCACCTGAAACAGGAGAGTCGAGGTATTCGATACTATTTTTTTTTAAGTAAGAGGCCTGATCAATTGCTTCTTGCGGCAACACTGAAGCCATTTCGATCCATGTTTTAACCGAAGACAATGACGTATCGCTTAACCTACTAATGACTTCTTTGGTAGCCGACCCATCGCTCAGCATCGAAATAACAATACCTGCGCCAGAAATCGCCGTATTTAGATCGCTATTTCCCTCTAGTAAAGGAGGCAGATGCTCAAGTTTTGCCGGCGTTCTGTTCCAACAAGTGACCTTGTAACCGGCGTTAGCTAGATTATTGGCCATCGGGAGACCCATTTTACCAATTCCTAAAAATGTGATAAAATTCATCCTCTCATATCCTTAAAACTATTTTTAAAATTTATTCAACTTCACTCAATGCCTGTAATACTATTTCTGGACCAGAACTGTGTGCATTTTCTGATAATACCTTGCGCCAAACTTTTGCACCTGGTCGACCTGAAAACAAACCAAGCATGTGCCTTGTTATTTTACTAACTTTATTTCCATTTTTATATTGATTTTCTATATAGGGGATCATCTGTTTAACTATTTCTTTTTCACTAACTTGTCGGTTAGGTAGGTTATAAATAAGCCTATTTACGTCTAGTAAAACCTCACCAGGTTTTTGATACGCCGCTCTACCTATCATTATACCATCAATCCCATTTTCGAGGTGTAACTGCGCTTGGTTTAATGATTGAATGCCGCCGTTTAAAGAAATATGCAAATTTGGGAATTGTTCCTTCATCTTATAAACTAGTTCATAATTTAAAGGTGGAACATTGCGATTTTGTTTTGGGCTTAATCCCGATAGAATTGCTTTTCTTGCATGAATTATAACACGCGTAACACCTACTTTGGATATGCACTCAAGAAATTTTGGTAATGTTTCATTAGGATCCTGTTGGTCAACCCCAATCCTACATTTGACAGTAACTTCTATGTCAACAGCATCGATCATTTCCTTGCAACAGTTAGCAACAATTTCTGGAGTTTTCATTAATATCGCACCAAAAATACCCGACTGCACTCTATCTGACGGACAGCCAACGTTTAGATTAATTTCATCGTAACCGAGTGAAGCTCCTATGACTGCAGCTCTTGCTAGTTCAGTTGGATCGGAACCACCGAGTTGCAAAGCTAAAGGATTTTCCGATTTGTCAAATTCTAATAGATAAGTTGCATTTCCCTGTACTAAAGCAGGAGAAGTAACCATTTCAGTATATAGCAAGATACTTTTAGAAAATGTGCGATGAAAGTAACGACAGTGTCGATCCGTCCAATCCATCATAGGAGCAATGCTTAGCCTAGCAGAGTTACGTATTTTGGAAAAGTTACTCATTTTATCGTAATAAAAATCTTAAATAATAAATTAAACGGGATAGACTGACAAAAGTGGTTTAACCGCCTTTGAGTTTTTGCATAATATAAATTTCCGCTTCATCTGGTATAGATTCATTTGAATTGGGATTTGATAGCTCTCCATTTATAGCAAAGGAAATACCACTATCCAAGAATGGCTTTAAACCAGGGAAGTCTCTCCTCAAAACACTAATTAATTCACCGATGGTTGTTGCTTCAATCGTCAATATATCTTTATCATTTGTAAATTTTTTGAGGCTTGCCCATAGGTAAACATTAACAGCCATCATTACCAGTCTTTAAGGCTTTCAATACTTTTGTTGGAGACATCGGTAATGATCGTAACCTTATCTTAGTTGCTGCTGCTACAGCATTTGCAAGTGCTGGTAATGGTGGAGCGATACCGGTCTCACCAACACCACGCACGCCAAATGGGTGATCCGGATTGGGGACTTCAACGATAATTGTATCAATATTAGGTAAATCACTAGCAACAGGTATTCTGTAATCAAGAAAGGCTGCATTCTGTAGGCACCCATCTTCCCCGTATACATACTCTTCGTTCAGTGCCCACCCTATTCCCTGAACAGCGCCACCTTGAAATTGACCTTCTACATAAGACGGGTGTACTGCCCGTCCAGCATCCTGCGCCACAAGATATCTTAGTACGGTGACTCTTCCGGTTTCAGGATCAACTTCAACGTCAGCAATATGAACACCAAAGCTGTGACCAACCCCGCGAATTGATGCTTCGTGATGCCCTGCTATTGGTCCCCCGGTTTTATCCATTTCGGAAGCGATTTGTTTTATTGAAATAGGACTAAAATCTCCCGCATTTGGTCCTGCTGGTTTTGCATATCCGTTTTCCCAATAAACAGCTTCAGGATCAATTTGCCACTTTTTTGCTACACGCCTGCACATTTCAGCAATTGTTTGATTAGCTGCTTCGTAAACAGCCTTACCAGACGCAAGCGTAGCCCTACTTCCATGGGTTGGCTCATTAAACCCAAGAGCACCCGTCTCTAATATATTTACACGAACACTATCATACGGAATTCCATAAGTTTCTGCTGTCATTAGAGCTATTGATGCCCTACTCCCACCTATATCTGGAGTACCAACAGAGACATTGACGCTACCATCCTCAGCTAAAGAAACCGAAACAGAGGTTTCTCCTCCATGGTTCATCCAATATCCAGCAGCGACACCCCTACCTTGATTAACCCCTAGTTCGATAGAATAATTCGGGTGCTCTTTAGTAGCTTCTAGTGTTTCGATCAAACCAATCTTTTTAAACTTTGGTCCATAACTTGACTTGCTACCCTCAGCGACAGCATTCTTTAATCTGACATCAATTGGGTCGAGGTTTAAGTCCGTACACATTTCATCTATTAAACTTTCAACTGCAAACGCCGCCATCGGTGATCCTGGGGCACGGTAGGCAGCCGCCCTCGGCCGATTGGCTAGGACATCAAAACCAATATGATGTACAGCTTCCATGTTATAAGATGCAAATGCACATTGAAGTGCCTCACTGACTGGCGAACCGCCGAAAGCACCGCCTTGCATTCTGAACTCAACACAACCTGCAGTTAAATATCCATCTTTTGTCATACCTATTTTCACATCCATTGATGCTGACGCAGTTGGTCCTGTAGCACGCAAAACCTCGGAACGGCTCATAACTATTTTTACAGGACGTCCGCCAGATTTCTTGCTCAATGCTAAAGCTAATGGCTCAATAAAGATCGTTGTTTTCCCGCCAAATCCACCACCTATTTCAGACGGAGTTACGCATAATTTACTAGCCTCTAGGCCCAATACTTCTGAGCACATCTGGCGAATATACCAGTGACCCTGAGTACAAACCCACATCTCCCCCTGCCCGTTGTGGTCTAACTGAGCCATACAAGCATGTGGCTCAATATAACCCTGGTGGGCTGCTTCTGTTTTGAAAAGACCGGACTTGACGATATCTGCCTTATCAAACCCGATAGCTATATCACCGCGGCCAAACTCAATATAGCTTGCTACATTCGGAGAGCTTCCTTCTGGTACGGAAAAATCCCCAGCATTTTCGCGAACTATTGGAGCATTGGGCTTCATAGCATCATCCACATCAATTACATGGGGTAAAACTTCATATTCTACCTCTATCTCTTTTAGGGCTTCCTTTGCTGTAAATACTGATGTCGCAGCGACTGCTGCTATTGCGTGACCATCATAATAAGCAATCTCTCCTGCGATTGTATTTTCTAAAAGTTTTAGAGGTTCTCCCTCCCTGTCTTTTGGAAAGTCATCTCGGGTAATAATAGCTTTTACGCCATCAAGTTTTGCAGCTTTTTCAAAATTAATGCTCTTTATTCGGGCATGGGCATAAGGAGATCGAAGTACTGCTCCGTGAAGCATACCGACTGCTGAAATGTCTGCGCCATATTTTGCTCTACCGGTGACCTTTTCAAACCCATCGGGACGATTAGGTCGGGTTCCAATAAATTTAAAACTTTTCGTTATATCGTCTTTAGCCATTAAGCTGTCTCCCGAATTTCTTTCGCCGTTTCCATAACAGCCTTAATTATTTTATCGTATCCAGTACAACGGCATAAATTACCGGCCAGCCAATATCTAACTTCGGTTTCCGTTGGATTGTTATTCTTCTCAAGTAGCGCTTTTGCAGCAACTAATATGCCCGGCGTGCAAAAGCCACATTGTAGTGCGGCCATCTCAATAAATTTTTTCTGAAGCGGGTGAAGTTCTTCTCGTCCAGCCATACCCTCTATAGTCTCTATCGATTTACCCTCAGCTTCCACACCAAGAACCAAACAAGAGCTGACAAGATCACCATCAAAAATACAGGAACAGGCACCACAATCACCGGTTCCACATCCTTCTTTAGAACCGGTTAATCCAACATGATCCCGCAAGCAGTCCAATAAAGTTTCTCGGGGATCAGCGAGAAATTCCACCTGATCACCATTTATATTCGTCTTCACGTGAATTTTATTCATATCATTTATTTCCTAGCGCTCTATCGTAAGCTTTTTTTGCAGCGCGTTTTGCGATAACGCCGATTACCTCTTTCCGAAACTCCTCCGAGCCCCTTTTATCCGATATTGGCTTTGCAAGTTCACTGCATTTATCGGAAAATATGGATAATATATCTTCGTCTAATTTTTCACCAAGCAGGCACTCTGCAGCAGGAGTAGCTACTTCAACTTTCGGACCTACTGCGCCCAAAACAACCTTTGCAGACCTAATCACTCCATTTTCTAACGATAGATTAACTGCGCAACCTACTACAGCTATATCCATCTCAGTTCTTGGTATAAATCTTAGGTACGCATCTCCTTCATGCTTGTTTCTCTTTGGAAGATTTACAGCCGTTATTATTTCTCCAGTTCCAAGATTTGTTAAGCCCGGGCCAACCGGTATATCCTCAACTCGAATTTCCGCTGTGCCAGAAGAACTTACGACTGAGACAGTTGCTCCAGCAGTTATCATACCCGGAACGCTATCGGCCGCAGGAGAACCATTGCACAAGTTACCTACCAACGTAGCTCTGCTTTGGATCTGGGCAGAACCTACAAGCTCCATTCCTTCTACTAAACCAGGCCATTCCCTTGATAACTTGCTATGATTAGTAAGCTGTACGCCTGAAACTGCTGCGCCGATTGTCCATCCTCCGTCTTCACGCAATGCAATTTCTTTTACACCAGGTATTTTTTTGATATCAATTAAATGGTCTGGAGACTTAGTACCAATTTTCAGCTGCACAAGGACATCTGTACCGCCTGCTAGGTATTTAACTAGTCCATCAGCTGAATTCGAAATATTTACCGCCTCACTGAAGCTAGATGGCGTGTGATACTGCATAATTTTTACCTATCCATTTATTATAAAATAAATCTTTCGTATGAATTTTACATTAGTTTACAAAATCTTCTATTTTTAAAAAGTTGAAAAGATTACTGCACCTAAGTCATCATTTTTAAGCAAAAACTAAATAAAATCAATTTATATATGGACAATAAATAATTAAAATTATTTGATCATCAGTAGCGTAATATAGAGTATTAATTCTTGCCTGGTCCTGCAGTAAAAGCGGCATTATATATGATAGGTGCAATTGCTTCATTTTCTGCAATGGCTATCGCCGGCAGAGAATTAGGTAAAACCATACCAACCTTCGAAATTATGATGTATCGAAGTATTATTGGATTGTTAATAATAGTTGTAATAGGACTATACTATAAAAGCTTAAGTGGCATAAAATTCACAAACATTTCATTTCATTTGGGAAGAAATATAGCCCATTTTACGGGACAGAATTTGTGGTTTTTCGCTATTACTGTAGCTCCCTTAGCTCAAGTTATTGCATTAGAATTTACATTTCCTCTGTGGGTAATAATTCTATCTCCCATGTTTCTTGGGGAAACTCTTACTAAACTGCGTTTAATTACGGGAATAGTTGGTTTTTCCGGGGTTCTTATAATTACTGCACCCTGGTCAAAAGATTTAAGTTTTGGAATCGTTGCTGCAGGGCTCTCTGCAATTGGATTTGCTGGTTCAGTGCTGTTTACAAAGCACTTAACCAAATTGGAGTCTACAATTCATATTCTTTTGTTTATGACTGTAATTCAAACAGTTTTTGGCTTTGTTTGTAGCGTTTATGACGGAAAAATTACTGTATTTTCACTATCAGAAATTCCGTTAGTTGCCATAATTGGTATTTCAGGACTATTTGCTCATTACTGTTTAACTACTGCTTTAACATTAATACCTGCGGCCGTCGTTTCACCACTTGAATTCGTCCGGTTACCTATAATCGCATTATTGGGTTTTCTACTGTATAACGAACCGATAGAGCTAACTTTAATAATTGGAGCTTCATTAATTTTTATTTCAAATTATACGAATATTATTTCGGAAGCCAGAAGTTCAGAGCTTGATAGGTAGTAATCACATAGATTAAATCAACGTTATTTTTATATTTGGGCCAATTCATCTTAATTCTGGCTTGATAAACTCGTAGTATAATTTAATTGGGTTTTTGTATGCTTAAAATAATGGAGCAAATAATTGGGGAATTCGGACATCGCTGCTTGGATAGGAACTACAAACACTACGTCAGGTAAAATTGATTTAATAACTGCGGAGCTTATAAATTCAACTATCGGAAAGGACTCTGATGGGCAGCTGAAAGAACATGGTGCACTACCGGCTTTATGGCATTGGTTTGCATTTCCCTCCCCCACACACTTAAGTCAACTGGGAGAAGATGGTCACCCAAAGCACGTTGGATATATTCCACCAAAAAATTTGACGCGCCGAATGTGGGCAAGTGGCTCATTAAATTTTCACTCTGATTTAAAAATTGGAGAAGAGATAATAAAAGAAACAACACTCGTTGATATTAAAGAAAAGAAATCTCAATCAGGCGAAATGGTGTTTATTACTTATGAACACAAGTTGAAAACTTCAAATAATTTAGCAATAACAGAAACACAAAATATTGTTTATTTAGAAGCTTCTGATTCATTCAATCCCCCCAAAAAAAGAGAGCTTCCCCAACCTGATTACCCAAAAGAAAAAATTTCCATATCAAATCCACTTCTCTTCAGATTTTCTGCATTAACATATAATGCGCATAGAATTCACTATGATTTAAAATATGCTCAAGAGGTTGAAAAATATCCTCATTTAATCGTGCATGGGCCTCTACAGGCACTATTTCTTATGCAATATGCAACTAGTTTAAAAAATTCTGCCCCAAGTAAGTTTTCATTTAGAGGGGTACACCCAGCATTTGCGAATAATTCAATGGAGCTAGTTGCGAAGGAAAATAAAAGTGGTCTTAGTTTGTACACAGCGTCTAATGACCACCAGTGTATGGAGGCAACAGCCTTATGGGAGGAAGACAGTGAATAATATACTATCTGGTTTGCGGGTGATCGAAAGCTCTGCTTTTGTCGCAGTACCGATGGCCGGTATGACACTTTCGCAAATGGGAGCGGAGGTTATAAGGCTTGACAGGCTCGAAGGAGGTCTCGACGCTCGACGCATGCCGTACTCGCCAAGTGGTAGTAGTTTGTTTTGGTCTGGAATGAATAAGGGTAAGAAATCTATTGCAGTCGACATGAAAAACCCGGAGGGAAAGGAATTAATCACTAACTTAATTACCGCTCCTGGGAAAGACGCTGGCCTATTTTTAACTAATTTAAAGGTTAAAGGCTGGTTGGATTATGAAACTTTATCTAAATTGAGAAGTGACATAATAATTGTCACTTTAAAAGGCGACCGGCAAGGAAGACCTCAAGTTGATTACACAGTTAATCCAGCATTAGGAATCCCAGAGATTACGGGTCATGAGGGAAGCACTGAACCAGTGGCGAATGCAATCCCAGCCTGGGATATGATTGCAGGTAATATGTGTGTTTCATCTTTACTAGCTGCTGAACGTTATCGGTTAAGACATGGGGTTGGTCAAGATGTTGAGATAGCTTTGAAAGACGTCGCGGCAGCGGCTATTGGCCACCTGGGAATGATCGCTGATTCAACTTTAAACACTGATGACAGGTCTAAAGCTGGTAATGCGCTTTATGGAGCTTATGGTAAGGATTTTTTATGCGCAGATGGTAATAGAGTGATGATAATTGGTCTAACAAGCAGACAATGGTCAGGAATTTTAAAAGCGACTGATACCACAGAGCAATTTAAGAATTTGGAAAACGAAAAAAATATTAATCTAAAGGATGAAGCTATTAGGTGGAAGTGGCGTCATGAAATTACAGCAATATTAGAACCATGGTTTAAAACCAGAGCGGTGGAAGACTTTGCTCGCGATTTTGATAATACAGGCCTCACCTGGTCAGTTTTTCGCTCGGTGAAAGAAGCTCTGGAATTTGATCCAGATTTAAGTGAGGACAATCCCCTTTTTAAAAAAGTAAAGCAGCTGGACGCTGGTGAGTTTTTAGTTCCGAGGCATCCAGCTAATTTTTCGAAAGTAGATAAAACTGAAGCAAAAGGAGCCCCTACCCTTGGTGAACATACTGAAGAAATATTGGGAGATATATTGCGTCTATCCGATATTGAGATATCAAATTTGTTTGATCAGGGCGTTGTTGCAAGTCCGAATTACAATAAAAATTAATGAGTACAAAATTTAAAATAGGTGAGTTTGTTTTGGTAAACGGTTTATCATCTAAATCATTATATAAATCTTATGACGGCACCGTTGCATTAAAAAAAATAACTAGGATCATTTATGGGTATTGATCCTAGCTCGACGAGCGATATACCAATGCTGATAGCACTAATCATTCTTTTTATAGGGCTCTACTTTCGCGGTCTTATTCTTTGGATTTCGTTAGCATTGGCTTTGCTATATCTATATATCTTTGATAGAGAAAGTATAGTAACTCTTGTGATTTATGGATTTACTGCGAGTCTACTAATTGCTGGGTACCTTAGAATAAAAAAAGGTCTAAATCTTACTAAACCCCGCGAAAATAAAGATGAATTTGATCTGGTTTTAGACGCAAATAATTTAATTGGCACTGCTAATTGGGATCTAAATATTTTTGTAAATTTTATCAATGAACTAGAGCAAGATGGGTTCAAGACTCACTTATTTTTTGATCACAGTATTATTCGGTTGTTGCGGGAGCAAAACTTAATACTCGAAGGAGAAACCGTTCCAATGACGATTTGTAGAGTATTAAACAGAAATCGCCACAATGTTACCGTTTCAAAAAAAGGTCACAAGGCGGATGGATTATTAATTAAGTATGCAGATAGAAATAAAATAACGGTTTTAAGCAACGATAAATTCAATAAGCTTGAGGATCGTTTTTATATTCAGTCGGCTGCAAGATTAAAAAACAATGGGTTAATAAAAAGAGTCTCTCTTATAGATGGAGCTCTTACAATAATGTGAGCAAACGAAATTAAATTAATTTAAAGGAAGACGTTGTTCAGCCAAGTTAGCAAACCAACTGCAACCAAACGGCAATGCCTCATTATTAAAATCATATGAGGGGTTATGCCAACTCGCCGACTGCCCATTACCTAAAAAGATAAAAGCACCAGGGCATTTAGATAGCATTTCAGAAAAATCCTCACCAGCCATTATTGGCTCAATGTCAGTTCTAATATTACTAGTCCCTACAACTTCTTCAGCTGCAGCAATGGCAAACTCAGTATTTTTAACATAGTTATCAGTTACACCGACACCAAACCCATACTGTATATTTGCAGAGCACCCGTATGCTTCTGCAGTAGATTCCACCGTTTTTTTAATTCGTTCAGGCATTTTTTGCCTTTCGTTTTCATTTAGAAACCTTGTAGTTCCAGTAATTCTTACGGTGTCTGGAGTAACATTGTGCGCCATCGTGTCAGTACTTAAACCAGTAACCGACAAAACTACCGATTGAAGCGCCGATATTCGCCGAGAGACTATTTGTTGCAAAGCTAAAACAATTGCAGAACTAGCCAAGGTAGTATCGTTTGAAAAGTGGGGAAGCGCCGCATGCCCGCCCTTACCCTCTACTACAATTTCAAAAAAATCTGAAGCGGCCATTAGGGGGCCCGGCTTAATAGCAAATTCTCCCACAGGTAAGTTAGGTAGATTATGCAGGCCATAAATTTCGCTAATATCCCAATTCGAAATGAGATTATCATCAACCATTGCTTTGGCTCCACCGCCGCCCTCCTCTGCCGGTTGAAATACTAAAACTACTTTTCCGTTGAAATTACGAGTCTCACAAAGATATTTTGCAGCTCCCAAAAGAATAGTTGTATGACCATCATGCCCACAAGCATGCATCTTGTTCTCAATTTTCGATTTATGAGAGAAATTATTCATTTCTGAGACAGGTAAAGCGTCCATATCTGCCCGAAATCCAATGGCTTTACCAGAGTCAATTTTCTGTCCATGTATTTCTGCTACAATACCACTTTTGCCCACTTCACTTTTAATTGAATCGACTCCAAAACCTTTCAAAAGTTCAGTAATTTTTTTTGTAGTCCGCGGTAGATCAAACTGTAACTCTGGATATTCATGAAAATCGTGTCTCCAGCTGACCATCTCATTTTGTAGATCGGCAAATCGGTTCTTAATAGGCATTAATTGATCCGCAATAGATTATTTCATTGTTTATGTTAAACAGAGATAACTAATTTAATTTAATACAAGTTATACCTAATTTTGAATTTGTACAGTAAAGACATAATTTAATGACATTACATATTGAAACACCGCTCGTGAGATCTGATATTTTAAGCGATTTAGTGAACAAAGATATTAGGCTTAAGTTAGATGCGCTCCAGCCATCAGGATCTTTCAAGATCAGAGGTATTGGTTACGCTTGCGAGCACCATGCTGGAAGAGGAGCTAAAGCATTTTTATCTTCTTCGGGAGGAAATGCCGGAATGGCGGTGGCCTATGCAGGAAAAAAACTTGGCATTCCGGTTAAGGTCGTCGTCCCCGAAACAACTACTCCAAGATCTATTGGATTACTTGAAGAAGATAATGCTGAAGTCATTATACATGGTAGCTCTTGGTTGGAGGCTAACATATTAGCTCAGTCTATTATGACAGATGAAACTGCATTTGTTCACCCTTTTGACGATGAGCTATTGTGGCTAGGGCATTCGAGTATGATTGATGAAATCCATACCACAGAATTTAAACCGGATTTGATAATTTTGTCTGTAGGTGGTGGTGGTCTGTTAGCTGGCGTTATTCAGGGTTTAATGAAAAATAACTGGGAAGATATTCCTATTATGACAGTAGAAACTGCCGGAGCAGCATCGCTGAACCAGTCATTAAAAAAAGGAAAAACCGTAGAATTAAAAAAAATTTCCAGTTTAGCGACATCTTTAGGTGCAAAAAAAGTAAGCGAAGGTGCATTCCAACTCGCTAAAGGTCATAAAATTACGAGTACTTTGGTCTCTGACTTAGATACTTTGATAGCGTGTGAAAGATTTCTTTCGGACCATAAAATTTTAGTTGAACCGGCATGTGGGGCAGCTTTATCGCCAGTTTACAATAAGATGCACGACCTACGGGACTTCAATAAAATTTTGGTAATTGTTTGTGGCGGCTCAACCACCTCTATTGATGATATTAGAAATGGCATAAAGACATTAACGAATTAATGCTATTAAGTCGCTAACCCAAATATAAAAATATTGTTGACCTATGCCCCAAGGCAATCAGTAATTTAACTTTTCTATTTTTCATCTGATAAATCAATCAAACTCGAGATTTTGCTCTCAATATCACAATAAATAATTTCATCTAGTCTTGATAGCTCTAATTCTACACGTTGCAAAAAAGTTTTTGAATACCATTTCAATAATTCAAGCTCTTTAGACGAGAGACTGTAAGGATCGTTTGAAAACCTCAATAGGACAGGCTTAATAATTGCTTGAAAAAAAAGTTCAGAATCCGCCAACATAATTATATAAACGGCACATTAAAATTATCTTTAGTAAGAAACAATTTGCATAAAAAAGTTTATTTTAGTTCGTCCCTTAGTATTAAATTTGTTTAATT
Source organism: Candidatus Salinivivens marinus (assembly GCF_965655845.1). Lineage (NCBI taxonomy): Bacteria > Pseudomonadati > Pseudomonadota > Alphaproteobacteria > Rhodobacterales > Paracoccaceae > Candidatus Salinivivens > Candidatus Salinivivens marinus. The sequence continues at coordinate 23,505 of NZ_CBFHHX010000013.1, read as the reverse complement.
TGTAGATGGTTGCGCAAACATTTTAAAGTTTGCGCTAACAATTAAATCTAGCTGTTTTCATATTAAATTTCTTGCGTTAAAGACCAAATATAGCGATGCGAATGGGGCAAAAAATGAGTAAAGCGATTGGTTTGTACAACCCCAATTTTAGCCTAGATCATCAAGGCATAAAAGAATACCAACGTGCATTTTACAATTTGAACGAGAGTGAGCTTCTCGACGCGTCACTGGAGCGCTCAGAGGGTACAGAAGGCTTAGGAGGAACACTACTCGTAACAACTGGCAAGTTCACAGGAAGATCACCCAAGGATAAGTATATAGTTCTTTCAAAGTCCAATGAAAGCGAGATTTGGTGGGAAAATAACTCTAAAATGGAAGCAGACTTTTTTGTTAACCTGTATAGAGATATGTTGGAGTTTATTGCCGATAAAGACTTATTTATACAAGATCTATATGCAGGTGCAGATCCTAAAAATAGAATAAACGTTCGAGTAATTTCGGAACTAGTTTGGCATAATTTATTTATAAGACACCTATTGATTAAGCCAGAGGTGCCAAAGCTAGAAAACTTTGTGAGTGATTTTACAATTATAAATATTCCAAGTTTCCAGGCAATTCCCAAAAAACACGGTTGTGGGACCGAAACCGTAATTGCAATAAACTTAGAGGAAAAACTAGTGCTAATTGGGGGTACGGAATACGCTGGGGAAAACAAAAAAGCAGTCTTTACTATATTAAATTATCTCTTGCCCAAAAAAGGCATTTTGCCAATGCATTGTGCAGCCAATAGAGTATCCGATCAATTCTCCGATTCAGCGATATTTTTTGGCCTTTCAGGTACAGGAAAAACGACATTATCAACCGATGGTAAAAGAGTGCTCATAGGTGACGATGAGCACGGATGGTCTGAAAGTGGAATTTTTAATTTCGAAGGCGGTTGCTACGCAAAAACATTAGGATTGACCGAGCAAACCGAACCGGAAATTCTTGCTACCACTACCAAGTTTTCAACAGTGATTGAGAACATGGTTTACGATGAGCAAACTAAAGAATTAGATTTTTTCGACAGTAAACTTACTGTTAATATGCGTGCAGCTTATCCTATGCGATATATCTCAAAATCCGCTGATGATGGTTTAGGAATGCATCCTAAGCACTTAATCATGCTTACTTGCGATACCTTTGGTGTGCTACCTCCGGTAGCCCGTCTTTCACCGGAGCAGACAATATATCACTTTTTATCCGGCTTTACATCGAAAGCAGTTGGCACAGAACGCGGGGTGAAAGTTCCAGAGCCAACATTTTCATCTTGTTTTGGTGCTCCCTTTCTTCCGTTGAAGCCAGGAATCTATGGGTCAATTCTAAAACAAAAGATAATTGCGACTGGCACTAGCTGTTGGCTTATCAACACTGGATGGACGGGTGGCTCGTATGGAATTGGCACCCGAATGCCCATAAAAGCGACAAGAGCAATTTTGGATGCATTATTGACCGGTAAACTTGATGACGCAGAGTTCCGCAGAGATGACAATTTTAATTTTTTGGTTCCTGTATTCATTAACGGTGTAGAGCGCTCCTTGTTGAACCCACGGGAGAATTGGGAAAATTCACTTGAGTATGATCAAGCAGCGGAAAAGCTCGTTAAACTTTTTGAAGAAAATTTCAAAAAGCACCTATTATCTAGTGAAAAGACAAATCCAGAGCTATTAACCGTTTAATTATTCTTAATCCCTTTTTGCAACTTAAATGCGTATGGCGCTGCCATTGGCTTTGTGTTTAAAGAGTGTATGGAAAGGTTCGAAGAAAACTCTTACTCAGGTGCTAAATTAAGTTTTTACAGAAATGTGCCTAAATCCGCACCAAAGGCAATAGTTCATATTAGCCATGGTATGGCTGAACATGCTGGAAGGTATAAATGGTTCATGCAAACCTTGATGGAAGCAGGGTATGCGGTCTACGCTCATGATATCCGAGGGCATGGCTATACTTATGCATCCGATTCATTTAAGGGACACTTTTCTGATAAACATGGATTAGATAAATTACTGCATGACTTAGATTTCTCAATCCATCTAATAAAAAAGAACCATCCAAATGTACCAATATTTTGTTTTGGACATTCACTTGGTTCTATTCTTTTGCTGAGATATGCAACGAGCATGTACCATAGGATTAATGGTATCGCATGTTGGAATAGTGGGATAGAAACAAATATCTTGGCTGTAGTTGGAAAAATCATTCTTTCAATCGAACGAAAATTCCGATCTCCCAGGGCGGAAAGCTATTTCGCCTGGAAGTTAACCTTTGATGCCTGGGGCAACAAAATATCTAATAAGCGTACAAATTTTGACTGGCTTTCGAACGATAGCTTTCAAGTTGATAGGTACATTCAAGATAAATTATGCGGATTTGATATCTCGCTTCAATCGTGGTTAGAGGTTGCAGAGGCGGTTTTTTATTCGAGTCAAAATCTTTCAATGATCCCTTCTAGCTTTCCAATTTGTCTGCTGGGTGGCGATCAGGATCCTTGCACTAACTACGGTAAAGATATGACTAAACTTGCCGCTAAGCTAAAACGAATAGGTCATGTTAATATTACTCATGAAACTATTAAAGGATGCAGGCATGAAACGTTAAATGAAATAAACCGAGAGGTTTACGTCGAAGTATTTTTAAATTGGTTACGAGACCAGACTAAAAAAAATTAATTATTTAATACTTATTTCAGTAAAATTAAACTTTATTCCTGGACCATGTAAATTAAACAAGCGGGTCCCGCGAGTAAAATGAAAGCCCAGAGAGAAAGATTTTTTACTTTTTTTTCTGATTTCAGATTTTTACTTAATAACCTAACCGAGCCAAATAGAAGATTTGGCAAAGTTCGAAGCGATAACTTACTGAATAAAATATTACGTTGTTTGTTCATGAATACTGTCCCTATGTATCATAAAATAGCGTAGCACGGTTTTGCCAGAAATTTAAATATTTTTTCAAAATTCAAATAGAATTTATCAAAATAATTATGAAGCCGAAGTTAGAAATGAATTTTTAATCCATCATAGATTAACTTTAACGATATAAGTAATAAAGCCCATGTCACAATTTTAAAAAAGATATTTTCGGGTATAATTTTAATTATTTTTACTCCGATAAATACTGCAATGGCTGCTGGAAGCATAAGATACAGTGACATTTTTAAAGTAACTAATGTCATTTGATTTAACATAAAGTAAGGAATAGCTTTAATTAAATTACAATAGCTAAACGCTAGGACAGACGTGCCCACAAAAACTGATTTTGATAAACCGAGCGGTAATGTAAATATTTGCCAAGGCGGACCGCCATTATGACTGATAAAGCTTGTAAATCCCGCAATTGTGCACCAAATAATACCTACTTTTGAATTAAGATCTTTGCCAGGTTTGGCAAAATCAACCTGCTTAAAAATCTGCTTTAATGAAAAGGTTAAACCCATAAGGCCGATCATGAGTGTAACTACCCATTCTAAAACTATATGGGCTGTAAGGCCTCCCACCAAAACACCAAGTGACATTCCAATTAAACTTATTTTTAGCACCTGCCAATTGTAATCTCGTCTATATGCTCTGATCGCAAAAATGTCTGATACTATATATATTGGTAATAATAAGCCCGCGGCTGCCACAGGTGACATTATTAACGATAGACATGGCACAGCTAAACCAGCCACTACCGGAAGCCCTCCCTTTCCCATACCGACAAATATCGCAGCTAGGGTCATTAAAGGCCAGAAATATACAGAATCCATTTATGAAAACCCATGTATTTTAGTATTTTTAATAGTTACCTCTTGGGTAGTTCTCTGGATATGTTTTTTGGACCCAGCTCTGGATCTTCTCATGCTTATCTACTGCCACACAAAGACGCCTAAGTTTTGGGAAAGATGAAATCATATCTTTTGGAAATCCATCTATTACACCGGCCGTAAACCAACCTATAAGACGCCAAATAGCAATATCAGCAACACTGATTTTGCTCGAAGCTGCCCAAGTTAAGTTCTGTGAGAGACAGTTTTCGAGCATAGCTAATTTTCTGTAAAGAGCACCTTCGACCAGCTCCTTGCGCGCAGAAATTTTTTGAGTTTGATCGGAGATATTGTTTGTACTTGAAAAAAGAACATTAAGATCAGTAACAAAATCAATGAACTGATCGATCTTTGCTGCTTCAAGTGAGTTATTTTCAGGATAAAGCCCACTGAGTTTACCGCAAAACCGGGCAATCGCACCAGTTTGAGCAATTGAAACATTATCAACAATCAAACATGGTATCTGATGAAACGGTATCGACGTTCCATCTAGTAATTTACCGTTCTCTTTCAGGTATGAAAATTCGTCTCTCGTTATTCGAATATCTTCAAAGTCTATATTTCCAAAGTAGAGCGCTAATCTGCCTACTTCTGCTCTCCAGAATGGTATATCGCCATAAATGAATTTTAGTTTCATTACAAAATCCAGTCTAAAGTATTTAAAATTTTCAATTTAACTCTGTTATTATTAAACTTAGTATCAGCAAGGACTATGATAATGACAGATCAGAGTGGTAAGATAAAGACTTTGCTGAATTCTTTTTAATAGCTATTTCTTTTGGATTTTGAGCAGAAATTAAACAAAAGGTTATTTTTATACTGTAAGGAATAACTGATTTATTGGAGATAAAAAATGCCAAAGCTCGGAGTACCTTTCGTTCACAAGAATGGCCCATTTGTAGGTCCACAAACATTTATGAATGTACCATATTCTACTGACTTCAGTACCGCGGACGCAGTTGTTCTTGGTGTGCCGTTTGATGGGGGTCTACACCCCACAAGGATAGGGTCAAGAACGGGGCCTGCTTCAATTCGCGAACACTCACAACTTGTTAGGCCGTTTCAACCTCCGCATGCAACGTTCAATCCATTGCAGCTATTGCAAGTTGTTGATTGTGGCGATGCTGATACAACACCAAGCATCATTGAGGAAAGTTTTATTGAAATTGAGGAAGCAGCATCAGAAATTTATAGCGGTAAGGCAGTGCCACTTGCTTTAGGTGGAGACGGAAATATCACCCTTCCGCTTCTTAGAGCCGCCAGCAAAGCTCATTCGGACCTTGTTGTAGTACATATTGATGCTCATACAGACACTTATAGAGGAGATGGAAATCAAGACTATATGCGATTTAATGTAGCCACTACATTTACACGAGCAGCAGAAGAGGCTCTTATTGATGTTGAATCGTCTATACATGTTGGGGCACGTGGCCCTACTAATGACAGCGGTGTATTTAATCATACCCGGGATGTTGGGTATGGATTAATAGATGGCACAGAGTTATTTAATGTTGGCTTAAGAAATACAGCAAAAAATATAGTCGAGTCACTTAAAGGACGATCAGTATATCTATGTTTTGATATGGATTTTTTTGATCCGTCATGTGCTCCAGGAGTGTGCACACCAACATGGGGAGGCGCAACCTCAAGGGAAGGACTCGATTTCCTTCAAAATCTTTCTGGCTTAAATTTAGTTGGTGCGGATATTAATACGGTATCTCCACCTCACGATATCTCCGGAATGACGGCATTTTTGGCCGCAACTGTAGGATTGGAAATCTTATCACTTATCTGTCATTCCAAAGGTTTAGTTGAGTAAAAATGCAAAATTTTATTTGGAGAGTTAACACAGAATGGAAATTTTTTATACGTCGTTAGCAGATATAAAGTGGGAAAAGTCAACGAAAGCTCGTGTCGCATCAGGTGCTAATCCAAAAACAGAATGGAAGCACTTAATTGATAATAAGATTTGTGGCAGTGAGGGTGTAAGTGTCGGCTATGGTAAAATACCTATTGGAGAATACCTACCTCTCCATACACATGCGCCGCAAGAAATATACTTTGTTACTAAAGGAACTGGCATGTTAACTATGGATGGAGACAAAACACAAAATTTGGGCTCTGGGGATACAGTTTATATTCCAGGTAAAAAACGCCATGGCATTACAAATACTGGAAATGTTGATTTTGAATATCTTTTTATCTTCATGATCAATAACTGGAGCGACGTAAAATATGATTTTCAATAAGTTATTTCAGTATTAATTTAGATTAAGTCTTTTACCTAAGCTTGATAGACCTTTATATAAACTATCTTCAACGCCTTCATCTCTCATGTGATTTCGTAATTGAGAGTTCAGACCTCCTTTAGTAGACAGGGAGTTTAACTCTTCGGCTATTCTGTTTAGTCCATCCTTTTTAATCCCAGAGTAAGTACCTGCCATCAAACTGACCAGGTAGCTTTCAGCTACCTCCGACGAGTCCAAATGTTTCTGAAGCCACATCTTGCCTATTTCTAATTGGGCGAGTGAAGTCGAAAGAATAGCAGTTGCCGCAAAAAATGGTAATAATTCTGCCTCAGACGATAACTCCATAATGAAATTTTCTTTACCAAATAACTGAGAAAGTGCTTTATTTCTTGGATATATGGGCAATGGACAGTTACCCTGCTCTATCATTGGCAACGGGATTGTAATGGCAATATCATGAGCTGGTGCACAAAGCGTTTGTAACCTCTTTAAATCAACACCAAGAATGAAAGAAATGATAGTTTGATTTTTATTAAAGGTTATTGAATTCAGTATTGTCTCTGTTACGTCCTCCATAATTGCAAGAAATATAACATCCGACTCATCTATTACACCTTGCGGTGATGCAATTTTTACATCATCAAATTCTGAAGCTAACCTCGTAGAAATACTCTTATTACGTTCGGTAATTGTTATCGTGTGGCCACGTCCAACCAAGGCAATTATACAAGAATATGCTATTTTTCCAGTACCTATGAATCCAATTTTCATTTTAACAATTCCATCGTTTGTATCTGTTTTTAATATATTTTTTCTAATAAACAAATTATATAACAAAAATTTTAGCATCAATGTTAGAGGATAAACGCGAATTAATATTGCCAAAAATCATAAATAAAAAGTTCTTTTCACTTTCGCGATTTATATTAGGGTTTTACTGTGTAGCTTCGAATAAAGTCGGATATTGTATTGGATAGAATTATGGTAAATAAACCGCATAAAGGTGCTACAATTGCGATCCAGCCTCGTATCCGAAAGGGTGCATTTTTTGATGCAGCCTGGAGACATGGATGCAGAAAATTTTCGGTATATAATAGAACTTATATTTCGAGTACTTTCTCCAATCCGACTGACGAATATTGGAACGTCACAAAAAATGTAGCAATTTGGCCAGTAATGGGTGAGCGGCAAGTGGAGATTTCCGGTAGCGATGCTGCAGAATTTGTTCAGTTATTAACGTCGAGAAATATGTCTACCTGTTCAGTTAACCAATGTAAGTATGCGCTAATTACTGACGAGTCAGGCGGAATAGTTTGCGATCCCATCATTTTAAAATTATCAAATGATCGCTTTTGGCTATCTACATCTGATTGTGATCTTGAGCTTTGGGCTAAGGGGGTCGCTGTTCATGCTCGTTTGAAAGATATTAAGATATCTGATGCAAATGTTTCTGTGGTTCAAATTCAGGGGCCTAAATCACCTAACGTAATTTGTGATATGTTTGGAGAAGAAGTTTTAGATTTAAGATATTACTGGCATCGCACAGTAAATTTTCAAGGTAATGAGCTCAGAATCTCACGGACCGGTTGGAGCGGTGAATTCGGCTACGAGTTGTACTTGGAAAATTATGAACAAGGTGACGCTTTATTTGATGCATTAATAGACATCGGTAAACCCTACGGCGCAGCTCCAGGAGCAGTAAATCAAACCCGAAGAATAGAAAGTGGTATCCTTTCCTGGGGTGTAGATATGGGAGTAGAAGAAAACCCATATGAAGTAGGTCTTGGACGACTTGTAGAGCTTGAAAATGACAATAACTTTATCGGTCGAGCTGAACTTGAAAAAATAAGGAAGCAGCCGCTAGAAAAAACTTTGGTCGGACTTATAATTGAAGGTTCTCCGATTGAGGCAAATGAGACACCTTGGGATTTATTATCCAAAGGGGAGAAAATAGGCAGGCTTACGAGCCTATCTTACTCCCCCCGATTAGACAAAAATATTGCGTTAGGTCTCGTGCGAAATGAATATTCAACAGTTGGAACTGAATTAAGTGTTTTTACTTGGGAGGGTGAAAAGCCTCTCTATGTTTCTAATCTGCCATTTCTTCCAAAATTGCAAACTGGAGATGCACGGGCACTTTTAAATAATCCTAAAATATAAACTTTGTTGGGGAAATATTATGGCTAAAGTAAAATCAATAAATCACATTGCATTTGCGGTAAAAGACTTCAATGCAGCATTGGAAAATGCGATTGAAGTACTGGGCGGCGAAATGATGATGGAATTTGAATCTATCGAAGATAGGTACAAAGGCGCGTGCGTTCGCTTTGGGGATAGTATTATGAGTTTCATTTCCAGCGATGATTCAGAAAGCTTTATAAGCAAGCATGTCGAGAAATATGGGAACAGTATTCAGCATATCGGTTTAGAAATTGACGATATAGAGGAGTACGTCGCCAATTTGGAGAAAAAAGGCGTTAGAGTTGACAAGTCAGAGATGAGTGATGTTGATTATCAAGAAGCTTTGGTTGGACCCAAAGTTGGAAACGGGGTAGTCCTACAATTAACGGGCTGGAAAGCTGGACCGTTTGATGCTACGTATGAAGGCTGTGATCGCCTTTGTAAAAAGTACTCTCAAAATCCTAAATTAAATCTTTTGGCTGGCAACCAACTTCCAAAACCATGAAATTATTTAGGTAACTTGAAATGCAAAGTAGACATTATGGAGTTTGGCCTCAGAACTTACCATACAGTTTACCTTCAGTAGCAAGTTCTGTTTATGAAAACCTTACCAGTTCTTCAAAGAATTCTCCCTTTTCAATTGCAATAAAATTTTATGGCAAAGGACTGACATACTTCGAGCTGTATAAAGAAGTTAAGTTGATCGCAGGATATCTCTCTGCTTTTGCAAATGTTCGACAAAACGATCGGGTTGCATTGTATATGCAAAATTCACCCCAATTTATAATTGCTTATTATGCTATTTTAGCCGCGAATGCCGTAGTTGTACCGGTTAACCCAATGTGCAAAAGTGCCGAATTGGCACATATATTTCAAGACTCTCAATCCAAAGCAATCGTTTTTGGACAAGAACTCTACAACGAAATTGAAAGTGCCAACCTCAATATCAAAGAAAGCCAATTACTCGCAGTAACATACTCAGATTATATTGGAGAAAACGCTAATATTGATATACCTCCCAGCGTGAAGGCTAAAGGAACCAACCCGCCCTGCCCAACCTGGAGTAACGCTCTAGAAATGAATTTCTCAGCCCCTAATCATGATCGAAAACCTGAAGATTGGTGTATTATTCCGTATAGTTCAGGAACAACTGGGCAGCCTAAGGGCTGTTTACATACTCATAAAAGTGCAAATGCTACGATTCATGCATATCCACTTTGGGTAGGAGTGAAAAATGGCTCCCAAGTGTTAGCAACACTACCGCTGTGCCATGTCACTGGAATGCAGCATTCAATGAACTTACCCATACTTACTGGGTCTACAATTCATTTAATGGCGCGGTGGAATCCTAAAGTAGCTGCAGAAATTATAGAAAAAGAAAGAATTCAACATTGGAGATCAATCACAACCACAATGATTGATTTTCTATCATTGGAGAACATTGAAAAATACGACCTATCATCGCTTGAGGCTATTGGAGGTGGAGGAGCACAAATGCCAGAAAGTGTTGCTGAGAGAATGGAGAAACTTATTGGGCTTGATTACATTGAAGCATATGGCCTGACTGAAACAATGGCCCCCATACATATTAATCCAATTAACTCTCCCAGAAAGCAATGCTTAGGAATTCCAATCTTTGATGTTGACACCCGTATCATCGATCCTCAGCACTTAGAAGAATTAGGCCCAAATCAGATCGGTGAAATTGTGGCAAACGCACCGCAGGTTTTTGCTGGATATTGGCAAAACGAAGACGCCACCGCAGACGCATTTATTATTATAGATGGGAAAGATTTTTTTCGAACTGGTGATATAGGATACTATGATGAAGATGGTTACTTTTATTTTGTCGATCGTTTGAAAAGAATGATTAATGTATCTGGACTCAAAGTCTGGCCGGCCGAGGTTGAAGCAATCCTTCATTCACATCCCGCCATTTTGGAAGCCTGCGTCGTTGGAGATTACGACCCGCGCACCGGAGAAAGGGTAAGAGCGGTAGTAGTTCTCAATGGCAAGGCAAAAAAGCTATCAAAAGATTCATTTATTGAGTGGTGTGGAAAGAATATGGCTCATTACAAAGTCCCCAAAAGTCTTGAAATCCGAACGAATTTGCCACGTGGTTCAGCTGGTAAAGTTTTGTGGAAAGACTTGTAATTGTTCCAATTTGCTCAGTAAATCTTAAAAAAACATCTTTATATTATAAAATTTGACACAGTAACGAAGAGGATAAAATGCAGGATAAAAAAATTAGTCGATTTCCTATTCCAAAATTAGGCGAATTGCCAGATGATATTAAAAACCAGTTCATCTCAGTGCAAGAAAAGATTGGATTTGTTCCAAATGTATTTTTAACGCTTGCATATAGACCGGACGAATTTAGAGCTTTTATTGCATACCACGACGCACTAATGGAGCGCAAAAGCGGTCTTTCTAAAGCTGAAAAAGAAATGATTGTGGTTGCGACATCAAATGATAATGGCTGTCAATATTGCGTGATAGCCCACGGTGCTATTCTTAGGATCCGCGCCAAGGATCCGTTAATAGCTGATCAAATTGCCATAAATTACAAGAAAGCAGACATATCTGAACGACAAAAAGAAATGTTAAAGTTTGCCCTTAAAGTCTCAAATGACTCTAGATCTATATCTGCCAGTGATTTTTCTAATTTAACAAAGTATGGTTTTAGCAATGACGATATATGGGATATTGCCGGTATAACTGCCTTTTTTGGCCTCTCAAATCGTATGGCAAACTTTACCTCGATGCAGCCAAATCTAGAGTTTTATAAAATGGGAAGAGACATTTAAAAACTTGCGAAACTATTAATTAACATCACCCGCAAGTCTTCTGTTCGGATTTTTTCTTCTTTTTTAAGGATTTAATAGATCTATTTTTTACCTCAATTACAGTATTTAAAGCATTATTTTCACTATTTATTTTTTCTTCCATATAATCATAAAGTGATGCGAACCCCAATTTCTTGGCCTTCTTTTCCTCATACCCTAATCGACCCTTAAGATTTGAAATTCTCTCTAATACTATATCGTTCTCCATGAGGCGTCTTCTTACTGAGCCGCTTGCCCTGTATTTTGTCAAGCTCTGCCAGAGCGATACCAGAACTACCAGTTTTTTTCAATGCCTTCATATAGACCCTTTTAACAGAGATTGGGCTCCATGGCATGTCTGCATCACGTACCCAACGACGCAAAAGTGGTGGAAGGCAATCAAATTCATGCATAGGATCGCCTTTCTTACGCTTTTTTTTAAGTTTAGTTTGCCCCAAGTTATCCATAGCAGAAATTACGAAAGCAACTACTCCTTACGGTAAAAACTACGAACTATCTTAGACAGTTTACTAGCGAAGTAGCCATGCCTTTTATTAGTTTAGTATATAAAGACACTCCAGGCTCAATTCCAAACCCCAATGGATCAATCACCTCAGTTTTGGCTTCAGTTCCTGCCATTACAGTATCAACCATGTTTGCATTAAATTGTGGCTCAGATAAAACGCATTGAATATTTTCGCTGTGAATTCTGTCGGCTATTTCTGCTATCCTTGCAGCGCCAGGATCTGATGCGTCACTCATAGAGATGGCTCCAGAAGCCGGAAAATCGTACACAGTCTCAAAGTATTGATATGCGTCGTGGAAGACAATAAATTTTCCACCTCGCACTGTATCCAACATCTCATTTACCTCTTTGTCGAGTGCATCAAGTTCTGTAATAGCCTCACTTGCATTGGCAAAATAACCACCTGCGTTAGCCGGATCAATTGATGAAAGTTTAGCTGCAATTACGTTCAGCCAGATTCTTGCATTATCCGTAGATAGCCAAGCGTGAGGATCAAATTCTCCGTGATCATGATCTGCATGGTCATCATGCCCGTGGTCGTCATGATCGTCGTGGTCGTCATGTTCTTTATCATGCCCGTGGTCGTCGTGATCATCATGGTCATCATGTTCTTTATCACGATCGTCATGATCGTTGTGGTCATGAGCGTCGAAAAGCGCACCTTCTCTGAATGGGAGCGTATTTGTCTCATCTAAGGCAAGAAGCTCTATAACAGTTGCATCGCCACTAAGCGAGTCAAGCGCCCGCTCCATCCACGGAGTGAGCCCCTCTCCCATCCAGAAAACCAAACCGGCATTTTCCAAAGCCTCAGCATCGGTTGGCCTTAATCGATAATCATGAGGTGAAGTTTCGTTTGGAACAATTATATCTGGCTTACCAATTCCATCCATAACCCTAGAAACTAAAGAATGAACCGGAGCAATATCTGCAACGACTTTTGGAGCATCTGCAAGTGCAGCGGTCCCGGTAAGTAATGTAATTGCAGAAACAGTAGTAAATAACCTAGACATCTAAAACCTCATGATATAATATAACATTACATACCAATTAACGGTCTCTTAGGATTATTGCAACTAGGAAATGTCTGTTGACTGTAAAAAATGTATCTGCAAAGAAATACTTAGTGATCACTAAAGTGTAAAAACATAATTATGAAAAATATCGAAGAATATTGTAAAGATAAAAACATTAAATTGACCCCAGTTCGACATAAAGTTCTTGAATTATTGCAGAATGAGAAAAGTGGACTAGGTGCTTATCGTATTCTTGATCTACTAAGAGAAGCTGGTTTTAACTCACAGCCTCCAGTAGCATATCGTGCCCTAGATTTTTTAGTTGAACATGGCTTCGTCCATAAAATAGAGAGCCAAAACTCATTTGTTGCCTGTACTGATCCGGGGGTACATCATTCACCTGTATTCATGATCTGTAAAAAATGCGAAAGCGTTTCTGAGGCACCTACCTTCGAAACCGCGTCAAATATATCCGATGCATTGATGGCTACTGGATTTAATGTAGAGCAAACAATTATTGAGGCTGAAGGTGTGTGCAGCACCTGTTCGGAACAGTAATCAACGTGACCTTAATAGCTACTAAAGACTTAACAGTAAAATACGGTCAAAACATTGTACTAAAAAATATTTCGCTTGAAGTGCAGGCTGGAGAAATTGTTACTATCGTAGGCCCAAATGGATCAGGGAAAACTAGTTTAGTAAAAACTATTATTGGCGCCCTGACACCAGATAGTGGGTCTCTACACATCAAAAAAAATTTACGAATTGGTTATGTACCTCAGCGTCTTAATATTGACCATACTTTACCTATGACTGTTCAACGCTTTTTAAATTTAACTCAGGTTTTAGATAATCAGCAGTGCTTAGATGCTTTAGATGTTGCGGGAGCGCCTGGTCTTCTGAACGCACAAATGAGTAATCTTTCAGGCGGTCAGTTCCAAAAAGTATTACTCGCCAGAGCGCTTCAAGGAGAGCCCGAGATATTGATAATGGATGAAGCAACTCAGAGCCTGGACCAAGCAGGCTCTGCAGATTTTTATAAACAAATTGAAACGGTACGAGACAAAAAAGGTTGTGCAGTACTTATGATTAGCCATGAGCTCCATGTTGTTATGAGCGCGTCAGACAAGGTCATTTGTTTGAATGGTCATATTTGCTGTTCCGGTGCCCCTGAAGCAGTAGCAATTATGCCGGAATATCATAATCTGTTTGGTACAGGGACAGATGGCACCTTAGCACTGTACCGCCATAACCATGATCATAGGCACGACGAACACGTCCACTCAGCTGAGGAAACTCCTTAATGCTGCCTGACTTTTTGATCCGGGCCACAATTGCTGGCTTGGGAGTTGCAATTATTGCAGCACCTTTGGGATGCTTCGTAGTATGGCGAAGAATGGCCTACTTTGGTGAGGCAACTGCGCACGCCGCCCTATTGGGTATTGCGCTTTCTTTAGCAATTGAAATGCCTATTTTTACGGGAACTTTATTAGCAGCCCTTTTGATGGCTTTTACCGTATCTCAACTTTCAGGCCGTGGTTTAGCATCGGATACCTTATTAGGAGTATCTGCGCATGCAGGTCTCGCTCTTGGATTAGTCGTTGCATCGTTTCTCTCAGGTGTTCGCATAGATTTAATGGCCTATCTATTTGGAGATATACTAGCTGTCTCAATAAATGATCTTTACACGATATGGATTGGAGCAATTTTCGTGCTGTTATTGGTTTATTGGAGGTGGTCGCCAATGCTCGTTTCAACTTTAAACGAAGAGCTCGCCTATTCTAACGGGATTAATCCAAAGAGAGAAAAGCTGATACTTACCGTCGCCCTTGCTATTACGGTTGCTGTATCTATAAAAGTGGTTGGCTTGTTATTAATATCTGCACTTTTAATTATTCCAGCAGCAGCTGCTAGAAATATCTCAAGCACACCAGAATTTATGGTAATTGGTACTGCTGTAGTGGGGATAGTTTCTGCTATTACTGGGCTGCAATTTTCATATTTTTTTAATACCCCACCGGGACCATCAATTGTCTGCGTCAGTCTGACTTTTTTCTTAATACTTAGTACTAAAAAATTATGGACGATTGGCCATTAATTTATAGTTGCAATTTTCTTGTCGACAGCGAGACTCTATAAATACACACTGAAAATTAGATACAACAAACCTGTAAATTAAGAACCTTCAGTTTTTATACCTTTTACTGCGTTCGCAAATGCATAAGTAATTATGTTATTATCGGCATCCCGCTCTAAAGAAGTATTTAGTTTCAATTTAATCTCATTCACAGTCTCAGAGCTTAAGGATTTCAGCGTTCCTGACACCGAGGGGCCTACTGAATATATATTCCAGTAGTCATCAAAGTTTTTGAATGAGCGTTTTACATAAAAAGTTGTTGTCTCTACCTCAGACATTCCCAAATCAGTCCAAATTTCTTTCATGTTTCTTTTTTGGGACGCATGCACGCTAGGAGGTAAAGGATACTCGATTCCAATCTCCCTCAGAATTTTATGCATTGGCTCCATAGGCAATCCTCCGGACATTACGTCCCAAGCGTATGCCGCCAAAGTCCCTCCCGGTTTAGTCACCCTCAGCATTTCCGCGACACCCTTTTTAGGATCTGGTACAAAAAATATAACCAATGCCATTATTGAAGCATCAAATTTATCGTCTTGAAATGGCAAGGACATTGAATCCCCAACCTCAAATTGGGATGGTACATTGACTTCCCGCCTGCTAGCATAATCAATTTGAGCACTTGAAGGATCAATGCCAGTTATGCTTGATGGATTACATAACTGATCAATTTGAACAGAAAATGCTCCGTTTCCACACCCCACATCTAAAAAATTTAGTGATTTAGAAAACTTAATCCAATCAATAAATTGGGCCCCTACTTTACGGGACCATACACCCATAAAACGTTCATAACTTTCACCATCATCAAAAATAATTTCAGGTATATTGTCAGTCATAATCAGAACCCTATTTTGGAAACTTTGAACCTCAATAAAGTTAATTTAAGAAATTTATTTATTCAATAACAAGCTAGAACGTTTTGAAAATAAAGTGTAACCAAGTGCAAATATTTATCATAAATATTTAAATTTCTAACGTGGTAATAGTAATTTGAACCCTGGCGTCGTTTTAGCACTTTTTGGTGCCTTAATTTTAACACCTGATACACTATTGATGAGGTTATCAGAACTCACTGGTGGTCAAATGGTCGCTTGGAGGGCAACCCAAGCCGGTAGTATTTTCTTTTTGATCGGGCTTATTCCATTTATTTTATCACGAAGTGGGGTAAAACCAAAAATATGGTGTAAAAGCTTTGCTGCCCTTGTCGTTGTTCAAATGGCAAATGTTTTTTGTTTTGCATATGGTATCTACCTTGCTCCTGTAGCGATTGTTTTAATCGCAGTAGCTACTGTTCCTGTTTTCTCAATTATCTTAGGTGCAGTAGTATTAAAAGAAGCGGTGGATACTAAAACTTGGGCTATAGTTCTCATAGTATTTTTTGGTGTAACTCTATCTGTCATAGGTGATATCAACTCGTATGATGTATTTAACCCATCGTCTGTATTAGGTGGTCTGTGTGGCCTTGTAGTAGCCTTTAGCCTTGCCTGTAATTTTGTAATTATAAGAAAAAATAAAGAAGTTGCATTTCCACTGGCACTTGGAACTGGTGGAATTTTGTGCGGATTATTGGCGTTTTATTTTTGGCCAAGCGCATCAGAAATTAATCTGAAAGGTATGTTTTATATATCAATCACTGGCTTATTAATTCTTCCACTATCATTCTTACTTTTATCAAAGGCCTCCAGAATGACACCGGCCTCAAATGTCAGTATTATTATGCTTTTAGAAACTATATTGGGACCGTTATGGGTGTGGACATTCACGAATGAAAGTCCCAAATTTCTTACAATTATTGGGGGTACTATTGTTATTTTTGCTCTAACTTACTTTTTCTCTATAAAGAGTTCTAAAGCAGCCCAATAAAATTTTTTTATTAAATTCACCTTTGCGGAGTACAGTAAATGTACTTGAGTGAATGCTCTGTTGCGCTCCCAATTACTACATTTAAAATAATGGAGAATCTAAATGACGGTTCGATTTACTTATGTGAATTATAAAGAAGATGTCGCCATGAGTATGATGAAAAATGGCGAAGACCGAACAGCTAGCCTGAAAACGGCTGTCGAAAGCGCTGGCGGAAAGTTTTTAGGCTTTTACGGTTTAATTGGTCAGGACTTTGAGGTCGTAGTTATAAGTGACTTTGAAAAACAAACTGATTACATGGCGCTTGTAATGTCAGCATACCTCGGGGGAGCAGTTAGTGAAATAAAAACAGTCACCTGCTGGACAGGTCCAGAGTTGGTAATTTCATCAAAAAAAATACAAGAAGTTTCGTACACTGTTCCAAAATCATAAAGAAAGTAAATAAATATGAGTGAATTTGAAATTTTAGAAAATAACAGTCTGAATTACATCAATAACGGGATGTATATGGTTGCTTTGGCTATATTAATTTTCATTGCCTTGAGGGCAGCTAGAGTTACAAATGAGTCTGGAGGAAATATAGCAGCAAAAATATTAACATCTATTTTTGGCGTGTTCGTCTCATTTTTTAGCCTTCAGCTTGCAGGATGGAGAGTTCTATTTGATACAAATACTGCGGCGAGGCTAGCAGAACTACAAGAATCGGGAGTGGAACTATCGATTCAGGGTAAAGCATGGTTAAATAATTCGGGCATTACTAGTGGTGACTATTTAATGGAACCACCCATGTTTGCGGATATTCCTTCAGTACTTCTTACCCTTGTAATACTGTTAATGATACTAGGCACTACTTGGGGTCCAAGGATTAAAATTGGTGCGGAAAACTAAAGCAATTTAACAGTAAATGTTACTTTCACATAAAATAGAGGTAGGAAGTAACAAATTTTTAAGTTGAGTATCATTAAAGTCGAAAATACATAGGCGCCTCTAGATAAATCTAGAGACGCCTATGCAAACCAATCGGGATTATCAAAACCTCAAAATAGGTTGCCCTATAAATCTGCAAATTAAATAACTTGCGTCATATAATTCGCCCAAGCCTTAGCGGAAAATGAAAGATAACTTTCAAGCCCTTGCCAGCTTATGTTTCGATTGTGGCAGTAAAATGAATTACGTTCCCCCCAACCAGCTTAAACATAATGTTGACCAAATCATTTATATATCAAAGCAAAAAAAAGTAACTAACAAGGTTATCCACAAAGAAAGCATTATTATCCACAAATAAGTGCACAAAGTTCCCGATATTACTTGATAATTTCTGGATAAATTAAGCATATTGATTCGAACTTTAAGTCTAACTTTTAATATGGTAGCAACTACAATCTGGCTAAGGAGTACCATAATGTTTGAAAGAGAAGCATGTCGCAAATTAGCAAGATTTAAAACGTTATCACCATGATTATCAATTCACACAGTTTTGTAAGGTAACCAAATCATGTCGACTATTAAGAAAGCTTTATCGGATCCTATTGAATCCTTACGGGCTAATGTGTCTTTACCTTTTGAACAAGCGCACGCAATGCCCCCAGAGGTATATACCTCAAAGTCTTTTCTTGAATCAGAGTTGCAAAATATTTTTAAAAAGGATTGGTTTTGCGTGGGTCGGGCGAGTGCACTCGCAGAACCTGGTGATTATGTTACCTGTGAGCTAGCCGATCAGCCAATCATCGTATTACGAGACCAGAAGAACTCTATACGTGCTTTTTCTAATGTCTGCCGCCATCGAATGTCTACGCTTCTTGAGGGGCGCGGTAAGACTAAAAGTATTGTCTGCCCTTACCATGCATGGACCTATAATCTTGATGGCTCTCTCAGAGGTGCTCCCGCAATGACTGGCAACACAGCTTTTTGCAAAGATCGTTATAGTTTACCAGTAATTGCCTGCGAGGAATGGCTCGGCTGGGTGTTCATTACACTTAACCCATCTCCAAGCAACATTTCAGAAGAACTCAAAGGAGTGGAGCAGTTAGTTGAAGGTTACAATATGACCGACTACTCCGAAACTTTCTTTGAGGAGCATCTCTGGGATACTAATTGGAAAGTATTGGCAGAAAACTTTATGGAAAGTTATCATCTACCTGTTTGTCATGCTGGTACGATCGGTGGCCTTTCAAAACTTGACGAAATGATATGTCCACCAGGCGAAAAAGCTTTCAATTACCATACAATCTTAAAAGATGATAGCCTGCGCATAGCCATGGCACATCCAAAAAATAATCGTCTTCACGGCGATGAACGAAGAACGACATTCCTTTTGGCCATATACCCTAGCCTATTGATCACACTCACTCCGGGCTACTTCTGGTATCTTAGCTTACATCCCAAAGGACCAGGTAAAGTCCATATCCAATTTGGTGGAGGCATGTCTGATGATTATAAGGATGATACAGACGCCCAACAGAATTTATTGCAGTTAAAGACACTTCTAGATGAGGTAAACGTAGAGGATCGCGGGTGCACCGAAAAAGTCTTTCGCGGTCTCTCAGCTGATGACGCAGAACCGGGGCATCTATCTCATCTTGAGCGCCCAAATTTTGATTTTGCTCAATATCTGATGAGCCGAATGGATCCGGATTTCCAACCGTTCACAAAAGTAGGCTAAAAATGCAAGACCTCTCCATGAAATTGCAAGAGATAGCAAAGCTTCCACCTGATCGGCCGATGAGCATGCCCGGTGCCTTTTATACATCTCAAAATCGTTTCGAGCATGAGGTGTCTACCATTCTTAACTCTGGATGGCACTGCCTTGGCCGCCAAGATGAGATCCCTAATTCAGGCGATTTTTTCACTGCAAATCTTTTGAACGAGCCTCTTCTTATTGTTCGCCAAGCGGATGGTGACATAGGTGTTCTTGCAAATGTGTGCCGCCACCGTGGTATGCCGCTTGCTGAGGGACGAGGAAACGTGCATCGCTTTGTCTGCTCTTATCACGCTTGGGCTTATGATCTTGACGGTTCTTTAATAAGAGCTGCCCGTATGAAGAACGCCAGGTTTGATTCTAAAAATTGTTATCTTCATAACCACAACGTTCAACTTTGGAATGGTTTTATTTACGTAAACCTTCGTTCAGATGCGCCGCAATTTAATTTTCCGAAGCTTGATACCCTTCTTGCGAACTACAAACCTGATTCATTCCGGCTTGTTCATGTTGCCGAAGAAGTTTGGAATACTAATTGGAAATGCCTAGTAGAGAATTTCATGGAAGGCTACCACCTTTCTGTGGTTCATCCAGAGACGCTTCATGGATACACTCCCACAGGTTTAGCCCGAAAATTATTAAGCGAGAATGGTTACACTTCTTATGCTGCTAATTACCCAAAAAATATTCCCACTCGAGGCTATGGCGCATCCGGCCTTACAGAAGACGAACGTCTACGATCTACCCTTTTTGCCCTCTTTCCAACGCAGGTAGCTAGCCTTGCGGCGAGCCTGTTAGTTTCGCTCAGTATTTTTCCTATTAGCGCAGGGCAAATTCGGGTTAAGTGGACAATGTCCACATATGGGAAAGACTTAAGCGAAGAGACTATCGCAGATCGCATTTCCCTATGGGAAGATGTCAACCGCGAGGACCGTGAGAAGTTAGAACGTATGCAAATTGGTCTTGCCTCAAAACACGCTCTTTCGGGCCCACTGGCTGAGGAAGACTATGAAGGCACAGTACGCGACTTTCAGCTTTGGCTTGCAACCCAAGACAGAAAACATTCATTTAGAGAGCGTTTCTAGCGTTTAGATAAACTTATTACATAGAAACTAAAAGTTTGTAGATGTCTTAGAGTTTATTTGAAGAAATGAGCTTTTAGTTTCAAAATAACTATTTTATTTTTAAGTGTTCTAACACTTAGGCGTTTATTTGAGCCAGATAATTTGCTAGTTGCGTAACTGTTTAATCGCCTAAAAACTTTATTTTTAATGGTGATTTAGAGTAACCATTTATCAGCCAGTTAAGCGGGGTATATTTAATAAATATGTAATATAAAATTACACAAACAGCGAAACCGGCAATCACGGTTAGTGGCAATATACTAAACTGATTTAACCCAGCGTTATAAAATACAGCAGTCATCATAGTAATCGGGATAATATGTATAATGTATATTGGATAGGAAAGCTCAACAAACCAATTAAGAAATGCACTGCCTGATTTTATAAATTTAGACGCCAAACTAATAAAAAACAAACAAAACAAAACAGAGTTCATTCCAATCATACAGGCATTGAAAAATACTAGTATTGGATCAAACTCCATTTTTGCTACGTTACTTAAATTATCAGCCTGCCCTATGGTAAGATGATCTGAATAAACGCGTACAAAAAATGAAAATATAGATAGAAAACTTAGGAGAAAAATAGTCTTTTTATTTTGTAGTTTGACGAGGATATTTTGATTTGAGTAGAGTATTACGCCTGCCAAAAAATATGAAAAATAATAGAGCATATTTCCAATCTTTAGATCAAAGTAGCCCGATGAAGCCTTCAGTGCTAATGGATGCCACCAGTTATTCAGAATATATGCGAGAGGCACAGTCGAAATTAACCATATCGCAAAAAATAACATAACTTTTGCTGATATCTTCATACATAATAAGTTCTTAATAAACCTAAACTTGTACAAGATAGAAAAGCAAAAGACGAAGATGATTAGCTCATAAAGGAACCACAAATGCATTGTAGTGTAATCAAAGCTTCCGTCTGAGATATCATAAAACGCAGAGAAGACTAAGCATGTTAAACCCACTCTTATAATGCGATCCTTTAAAAATTGCGAGATGCCATTTCTCTCTATAACTAGAATTGCAAAAAAACCTGATAGTGAGAAAAATAGTGGCATTCGCCAGCTACTTATGAAGCGGCCTAATATATTAACCCACTCTTCAGCTGGTGCTATATTATCTATACCATAGACCTTTGCGAAATCTGGCGCCCAAAATAAAAGAGGTGCATGGATGACTAAACCCATCATCATCGCGAACGCTCTTAAAAAATCTAAATTATGATGCCTTTCCATACTCACTCCATAAGGCAAACTGTTTCAGAAGCATTAAAATACTTTTTTGCCAAGAAAACAATTTTCATTATTATTTAATATAAAATTTGTTAATTTCTTAAATTTTATGCCTGCCCGGCACTACCATGGATAGGGTCTTTCTCAGGCAACTGTGCTAGGAAAGTTCCAACAGTCAAAATAGCTGCGCCCAGGGCCTGCAACCAGTTCCAATCTGATCCAAATAAATAAACAATAATCATCACGTAAAAAGGAGTTGCATTTAGATGAAAAGACGCGATGCCAATTCCAATTTCCTCAACGGCCTTTATCCAAAAAATTTGTGAGATGCCCAAAGCGAGGCAGGCATAGATAATTAAAAGACCTACGTTTGAAATCTCTAATGCTCCCACCGCTGACCAAGAGTACTGAAAAAACATAGCAACAAAGCAAGGAATTGCTACAAAGCCAAACATACCAGAAGTGGTAACTGCAGTGCGCGTCAAAGGAGACAAGCTGGGAAAAGATTTTACAGTTTCCCGCGAACCCCATGCAAAAATACCCGACGCCAATAAGCCCAACGCAAAGCCTAAGCTAATTGAGGAATCTCCCACGGTTACACCAGCGGCCAATGCACCGCCGAAAAGAACCAGAGCAACGGCTAATAAAAAACGGACACTTAACCTACGCCTATCAAGCGCCACCTCTAAACCGATGGCAAAAACTGGCATAGCAGCAGCGGCTAAAGCTGCTGTAGTTGCATCTGTCATTGCCTGCGCGATCAAAAGAAGCAGGGAACCAAAACCGAAACCTATCCCTCCAATCCAGAATCCCTTGAGCCAAGGAAGTTTGCGAAGAACAACGCTTTTCTCTAGAAAAAAAATTAAAGAGATCATTAAGATTAAAGCCAGTAAGTTCCGGAGAGCAATTAGCGTTAATATTCCCCAGGTCTGTAACAATTTGTCTGCTGCTGGAAAGCCTGTAGCAAATAGAATAATAGCTGTCGCACCAAATATATTACCGCGAATATTCAACGAAAATCACCCCTCTGGAAGCAATAGCCACACAAATGTAAATACCCAGACAGGGTCTGGGCATTCATATAATATGAATTTAGAGCAATCTTTCATTATTCCGACACTGGTGTCGCAAACCGCAGTAAAACTTGGGGGATTAAATGTTAATTAACGTAACTATTCAAACATTTGTGTTTGAAAACGAATTGGAATTAAGTGACAAGCGCTGGACGGATGTTAAAGATGAATATCAACCAACTCACAATACCCCTGCTCACTCACAAAGGCGCTTATTTGGATCAGTTCGTTTGCTATGAGTGTAGCGTCATATCTTGCATGATTTTTAGTAGTACTAAATCTGGACTATAAAGAGCGTTTCACAAATACTATCTGTTCTCAAACCATCGATTAAAAAGGACATTAATATGAGTTATGTAAGAATGAACTATTTAGAATACGTTTCAGAAAAAGCGGCTGATGAACTGGAGGCGCAGTATGTGCAAAATGCACCGATTAATTTTCCAGATGCCACCGCTCTTGTATTTTTGAGAACTGGACCAACAACAGCATCTTTAACATCTGTTTATCCTGATCAGGCCACTTTTGACAAATCTGCTGCTCAGCGCAAGAAAAGCCTTGCTGGTATTGCAGACAAAATCAAAGATGTTCGCTCAGAAGAAGGGCAAGCGGCTTTAGCTTTGATCAAATGAAATAAGTCCTTACAAATAATTGTTAAATCATATTAAAGAAGGAAAAAGATATGATAGTTATGTTAACTCAAGATCTTTCAAAAGGCTTCGCACCTTG
>NZ_CBFHHX010000012.1:0-76030 GCF_965655845.1 Candidatus Salinivivens marinus | reverse complement strand
TGACTATTAGGCTTATAGATAATTACAGACGTACTCTTGAGCTGACCGAGATAGAAAACAGATTGAAAGTATTAGTAGATGAGTTCGCAAACGCTTAATAGAAGAATAAATGCAGTTAAAAGTCGGATACCAGTAACTGTAAATCCTGACGAAGAAGCCTCTCTTCAATATATATTAGGTTATCTAGATACTCTGGCTCACAGAAAGCAAACAGGTGATCCTACTGCTCAAGCTGAAATAGAAGCAGTGTGCAAAATGATGAGATATAACTAAACAAATATAGTAAATATGGCTACTGAATGGCTAAAATTTGCAGAACCAAAACATTAAGCCATTGATCTTAAAAGATTTAATTAATAATAGTGGCGGAGACGGTGGGATTCGAACCCACGAGACGGTTTCCCGCCTACACACTTTCCAGGCGTGCGCCTTCGACCACTCGGCCACGTCTCCTTAAGCTCGCTGTTATATACCTTTATCAAGTTTGTAAAAGGGATAATTTACTATGCAGCCTTAATCAACAAAATGAATATTTACACGCCTGTTTTGTTTGCCTTTCTTTTCGATTTTTCCAAGGCGCATTGACCCAATCTCTGATGTACTAGCTACATGAGTTCCACCGCATGGTTGTAAATCAACTTGTTGATCATCAGAACCGATCCTGACAAGTCTCACTCTTCCACTCCCGATGGGCGGTTTAACCGACATAGTTTTTACAAGACCAGGTTGAGCTGCTAATTCTTCATCTGTGATCCACGAATTTGTAATTTTATAGCCTCCGGCAATCAACTCGTTGAGGTGACTTTCAAGCTCCTCTTTATCGGATAAAGACTCTGGCATATTAAAATCTAGCCTGCCCTTTATATCACTTATAGAACCACCAGTTACAGGCAATGGAATTACCACAGATAGCAAGTGAAGAGCTGAATGCACTCTCATATGATTGTAACGAGTTTCCCAATCGATAGATTGCTCAACGGTATCACCTAATTTCGGTAAATAATCATGATTTAAGGGCACTAAAATTATTTTTCCATTCTCGCCTTTACGAGTTGTTACTATCTCACAGAGACCACTACTGAATTGTAAATAGCCCTTATCTCCCGGTTGACCCCCAGAAGTTGGATAAAAAATGGTTTTATCTAAAACAATGGACTTATCTTCACCAATTTCAACAACGCTACCTGAACAGGTTTTTAAATAACTGTCTTCTAGATATAATGGAATGGACAATCAAACATCCTTCAACGCTTCAGGGTTTCTTATCCAAACATCTCGCTGTGCAAAAGGAATTTCAATTCCTTCTTTCGTAAACTGCTTTACAATCTCATGGTTAACATCTGATTTGACCGATAGCATATAATTAACATCGGAAAGAATTGCACGAATTTCAAAATCCATACTATCTGCACCAAAGCCTTGAAAAATAACGCCAGGTGCCGGGTCCTTTGCAACGTGCTCAATTTTAGAAATTATATCCCTCAGAATTTTTTCCACCTTTTTCGTATCGGAACCATAAGCAACACCAACAGGAATAATAACACGACCTATCGTATTTCCACGCGTCCAATTTGTAACAACTCCAGATACTAAATCCGCATTAGGAATTATCACGTCAGTTCTATCAAATGTCTCTATCCTAGTTGAACGAACAGAAATATCACGAACATACCCCATTTTGCCGCTTACTTCGATCCAATCGCCTTGGCTAATAGGTCTCTCAATAAGAAGAATTACACCTGATACAAAATTTGAAACAATGTTTTGAAGTCCAAAACCAATCCCTACAGACAAAGCACCGGCTACAATTGCAAGTGATGATAAATCCAGTCCGGTGCTTGAGATTGCTACGAGTGCTGCAATAAAAATACCAATGTAACCAAGGCCCGCAACCAACGCATTCTGCGCACCGGCATCAAGATTAGTTTTTGGTAAGATACTTCCTCTTAGTGCGGATTGGACCACTCTGGTCAACATATACCCAATTGTAAATAATAAGACAAAGGTGAGAAAATCTAATGGTGAAATTCTACTTTCTCCAATCTTGATACCATCTTGAAACTGTATCCATAGTTCGGTTAGGCTCGAAACACGGGCACCCCAAATTATCGCCAAAAATGGCAACACAGAAATTGTTATTATAAACCCAATCAACACGGGAGCTAACGCGTCCGTCTCCTCTTCAGATTTATTTAAAATTGCAGCATATAGATCAAATGTTAGTCTTTGCAAAATTACAATTAGAGCTAACAAACCAAGAGTTTTAACCATAGGTACTGCAATCGCAGAACCAGCATTTACATAGCCTATAGCAGCGATTAGCGGAGATATTATTGCTACGCCAACTATTATACGTCTAAGAAAACCTAAAAGTTTTAATCTTAAACTGCCTGAGGATGTGTCACCAGAAACAACTAATTTCATTGACGCGGAAATACGCCACAACATAATTCCCGCCAATACAGTTATTGCGCTGGTAAAAACCTCATAAGACTGCTGTTCTATTAATTGCAAACGTGCGAGTTCGGAACCGTAGTCCTGAGCTACCAATATTACTGCACCCAAAACTGCAAATTTTTCTATATTTCTGTGATTAACTTTGTCTGTTTCAAATACTAGCCAAGACATTTGTAGTCTTTCAGCTAGCCAAAGCGCTAAGATAAAATAGCCTACCCAGACATAAAAGTTTTCAGCAATTAAGTCCCCTCTAATACCAAAAACACCTAATGACTGCGCTAAATGAATTAACGAGTAAAGGGCAACATACCGTAATAAGTATTTAACAGAGGAAGATAAGAACCCTGCTACTTTCTCAAACCGTTTTGCTGTTGCATTTAACTGATTGGAAATAGCACCCGAATAAATAAAGAGCAAAATAGAAAGAAAAGATATTAATAATATAGATATTAATCTGTTACTAACCTGCTCTTGAAAATAGTTTGACGACAGAACGTCAGCAGTCTCTTTTGATAGCGTTAAGAAGCTATTGAATAGATCTCCAAGGGTTGTGCCCCATAGTAGCGGATTTAGTATGCTTGGCCCCAATTTAAGAAATTCTAAGGCCTGCCTCTGCGATATTAAGTTATCAATCTCACTTACCATACCGTCAGCGCGATTAAAGGCCTCCTGAGCCCGGACTATTGGCTCATTTAATTTTGAAAGCTGCTTATCTAAAGCAAGCCGACGATCCTCCAATGGGTCAGTGCCATTTTCTAACTTCGGCCCAAGTGACTCAATCTGTGTTCTTATTGTTTCAATTCTATTCTGATTTTCATTTTGTAACTGTTGAAATGATGAACGCCATTGTACCAACTGAGCTCTCAGCTTTTCTAAAGCCTCTACAGATGCTTTGTCTGTTTCGATTACAGTTTCTGCCCTGAGCGCATTTAACTCCCACTTCTCATAGTCAGCAATCTCTTCTGCCAAACTGAAATTAAAGGAAATAAAAACAAAAATAAGTGTTAAAAACATGTTCCGCATAGGGGTTATTCCTCAAATACACTCGGCATACTTACTGGATTATCCAATAACCACTTCGGTACCGGCAAACCCTTACTCTTCAAAAACGAAGGATTGAATAACTTTGATTGGTATCTCGTGCCATAATCACACAAGATCGTAACAATTGTACGATTTGGACCTAATTCCTTGGCTAAATGCATTGCACCGGCAATATTTATTCCGCTGGAGCCTCCCAGACAAAGCCCCTCATTTTCTAATAAATCGAACACAATTGGGATTGCTTCATCATCTCCTATTTGGAAAACGTAATCAGGTTGTAAATCTCGCAGGTTTTCCGTTATCCTACCCTGCCCTATACCCTCTGTAATTGAATTTCCATCAGATTTTAATTCCCCGTATTTATAGTGGGAATAAAGTGCTGCTCCCATAGGATCTGCAAGGCCAATTTTCACACCTTTAGGCTGTAATGCCAAAGCAACACCCGCTAAAGTGCCTCCAGAGCCACATGAACATACAAATCCATCCACCTTACCCTCCGTTTGCGACCAAATCTCAGGACCGGTGGTTTCGACATGGGCCTGTCGATTAGCTACGTTATCAAACTGATTTGCCCAGACAGCACCATTTACTTCAGTTTTATTCAATTCCTCTGCTAGTCTTTGTGAATATTTCACATAATTGTTGGGATTACGGTAAGGAACAGCTGGTACCTGGACAAGCCTGGCCCCTGTAAGCCTCAACATTTCTTTTTTTTCCTCACTTTGCGTTTCGGGTATTACAATAACAGATTTATAACCCATAGAAGCCCCAACGAGAGCGATACCAATGCCTGTATTTCCAGCCGTTCCCTCAACGATTGTGCCTCCCGGACGAAGAAAACCTTTTTCCTCAGCATCTCGTATTATATACAGAGCTGCTCTATCCTTTACAGATTGCCCAGGATTTACAAACTCTGCCTTGCCCAAAATTGAACAACCTGTAGCCTCTGAAGCCGCCCTAAGTTTGATTAAAGGAGTATTTCCAATGCTAGAAGCCAGGTCTTTCGCAATCATATTTTATCAATCTACCAAAATTTTTAAGGATAATCCGAACCGGTTAATTATAAGAAAGTCTATTCTTGTTCAATGCTAACCACAATATCATAGTGTTTAAAGGTAAAACGCGAAGTTTGTCCGATCTACACCAGTCTAAAACCAATTCAAAATCAAAGACATGTGTTCGTATATCTTCACCTTCTTCTTTTAGACCATAAATGCCTGGGGAATAATCTGACAAATCAACTAATCCAACATAATTATAAAAATAAGTAGTCGCCTCGCCCGGATTTGGATAACCAGAGTTAATTTTCACCAATTTATTAACTAAAATGCCAGCTTCCTCGTAGACTTCTCTTTTTGCTGCCTCCTCTGGTTTTTCACCAAATTCAATCATACCCGCAACAGGTTCATAAACCCATGGAGCTCTATCACCTCTACAAAAAGGCCCAATACGAAACTGCTCAATTAAAAGAACTTTATCATTTACTGGATCATATGGAAGTATTAATGACGCCTCAGAACCCATTAAAATAACACGTTTTTTTGTATCTGGTAATGTCTGGCTGAAATATGGGTATTTGAGATTAATTTGGTTCAAGGCAAAAAAACCTAAATATTCTCGCGAAAGACTTTCTACCTGTGCTTTTGCGTGCTTGCTTGGCCCACCTTCAATTACATTGCGTACACTAGATCTCTCTTTTACGTATATTTCTGCCCTTTTTAATATACTATTATACATTCGTTGTGCAGTATCACCAAATTTTGTACCAAAAAAATCCATAAATTCAGTAGTCGCTAGATACTGAATTTCGGAATGTTTGGTAAGCCAATCGTCAAAGCTCCATAAGTTTTTCGAAGCCATGTCTGAACTTTTACAAAAATATGCAAAAACATCTTGCAGGCAATCATTTGTTTCAACCAACGCTTCTCTTAAAACATAACCAAACCCAAGCTCATAATAATTTAACCGTTCAATATCGTGTTCATTTAAATCTTTAAGAACAACCCCGAGGACTTCTGTCCCATCTTTCGGAACAATCACAGGGAATGGACCACCTTCAGCCCAGTAAACGCAAAAATTCTTCAACGTGGCAGTGCAAATTTGCTCAGAATGTAACTCACGACCTAGAACTAATTTCCGAAAAGTTTCCGAGAGAAGCGTTCCAAAGACAAAAATATTCATGAATTAAACTTAATTAATAACGGAACTATTGTAATCTTACGCAATCTAATCAATTGTTGTCAGGTTTTTGCAGCGTGATCTGAGTTACGTCACAATTACCACTCTCAAAAGTAGCAGCGCAGGATGTTAAATAAAAATTCCACATCCGACGGAAACGATCATCGAAGCCCATAGCACTTATATTGTCCCACTTATTGTTGAAAACTTCAAACCAGCGGCGTAAAGTTTGGGAATAACTTTTTCCAAATTCAATAGAATGCTGCACACGTAAACCGGCTCTATGTACCTCTTTCCGGAGAACGGATGGACTTGGTAACATACCTCCAGGGAATATATACTTTTGTATAAAATCAACGCTTTTTCTGTATACTTCCCATCTGGCATCCTGAACGGTGATTATCTGTAATGTTGCCTGCTTGCCAGGCTTCAGACATTGTTTAATTTTATCGAAATATATAGGCCAATACTTCTCACCAACCGCCTCAAACATCTCAATACTAGCAACACCATCGTAAACTCCAGTTTCATCTCTGTAGTCTTGCAGCTTAAAATTAACTTTATCACCTAACCCCTTGTTTTTAATTCTGTTTTGCGCATATTCTAGCTGCTCTTTTGAGATTGTTAAACCAGTTACTTTTAAACCTCTCTCCTTGGCTGCATACTCTGCAAATCCACCCCACCCGCAGCCAATTTCCAAAACATGATCACCAGGCTTAACACCCATCTGATCAACCATACTAGCATATTTAGCAATTTGAGCTTTTTCTAAGCTTTCTTGGCTAGTATTAAAAAGCGCAGAAGAGTATGTCATAGTGTCGTCCAGCCACAAGCTGTAGAAATCATTTCCCAAATCGTAATGATAGCTTATATTTTTTAGAGCTTGACGTTTAGTGTTTGATTGAAGCCAAAACCTAGCTTTCTCCCAAGCTCGAACTAGTGCCATTCCTGGAAAACCATCATACATATCATCATTGTCTGCATGAATAAAATCCATAAAAGCCTGCAAGTCTGGTGTCGTCCACCAACCATCGAGATAAGCATCACAGAAACCTAGATCGCCTTCACGAACCAATCGAGCAAAAACATCAGGATTATTGATTGTAACCTCTGCAACAGGGCCCGGCTTCGATCCTTCTGCCCTAAACCTTCTTCCATCTGGTAAAATAAAATCTACCCGACCCGAATTAAGCTTACCAACGAGATCAAATACTCGGGCAAAATATCGAGGTAAATTTTGTTGATTATTCGTTGATGTCAAAACTGACATAATTCAAAAACCCCTATTCGAATATACTTCCAATGCTCTTTTTCGCCCCTCCTCAGGAGACATTATAGCTGGAGGATAGACAGATTCTTTATCAAATTTCCAGTGTTTTGGTATTGCATTGAAGTAAGATAAAGAAGTGTCGGATGGAGTGTCTGATAATTCAGCAATCCAGCGTTTAGTATAGATACCCTCAGGGTCAAATTTTTGCAGTTGAGTTACGGGGTTAAAAACTCGAAAATAAGGCGTGGCATCTGGACCCGAGCCCGCCGACCATTGCCAGCCCATTGCATTAGAAGCAGGATCCCAATCAATTAAACAATCACTAAACCACTCTAAACCAATGCGCCAGTGGGTCATAAGGTGCTTTGTCAAGAATGAAGCAACCATCATCCTGCCACGATTATGCATACGACCAGTAACATACATTTCCCGCATCGCAGCATCGACGAATGGAATACCAGTTCTTCCTTGTTTCCATGCGATTACATCCTCGTGGTTTGAATCTGTGCGCCAAGGAAAAGCCTCCCACTCCTCTCTCCAACTTTTACTTACAATATGAGGTGTATGATAAATCAAATGATAAGCAAATTCACGCCAAACCAATTCCTTTAAAAATGTCTCAGCTCCCATAACCCCATCTAAGAAAGTGGGAAAAGCGCTATTCCAGCATTGATTTGGACTTATTTCACCCCAAGCAAGGTGATCTGATAGTAGCGAGGTAGCATTCAAATGGGGAATATTTCTATCTTCTGAATAATTAGAAACCGGTCCGTCGAGAAAATTTTTAAGTTTAGTCTGAGCAGCAAGCTCCCCAGCTTCTATATATTTACCTAAAATATTGCTTCCACCGGACATAGCAGCTCCTAGACTGAGATCTTCTACTGTTAATGTAGGGGGTCTTTCACTGGGAGAAGAAATAGAGTTGGGAGAATTGAGAGTAAGGTCCACGAATTGATCTTTTACAGAGTTCCAAAATGGAGTGTAAACTCTATAAAAGCCTCCTGTTTTTGTGCTTACTTTCCAAGGTTCGAATAAAACCTGCCCTCGATAACTTTTAGCATTTATGCAATTTGCTTTAAGGTCTTGTTTAATTTCGGTATCGCGTTCGATTGCATTGGGATCAAGATCACGGCTCCACACAACAGAAGTTGCTCCAGTTTCATTTATTAACTCTCGCAATACCGCTCTTGCTGGACCTTTTCTAATAGTCAAATACGAACCCAATTGTTCATATTGTTTTTGCAAGGAGACTAAACTTTTTTCCAAACGGAATTTTGGGGCTGCGCCGAGCTGCGAAAACCAATCATCGTAAATAAAAACGGGAAGTACATAAGCACCAGAATTTACTGCTTCAGAAAGTGCTGGATTATCAGAAACACGCATATCGCGCCGTATCCAATATAAAATAGTGGCTTGGTCGGACAAAACTGATCTCTAATTATTATACAAAGCAATCTAGAGCATCTACTAACTTTTCAATCTCTTCACGATTTGTATAGTGGACAAAACTTAATCTTAGTACACCCTTGCTTGTATCTATGTCATGCGCCTCCAAAGCTCGAACAGCGTAAAAGTCGCCACTGCCCGCCATAATACCCTTTTGAGCAAGTTTGTTTGTTACGTCTTTTGGATCCTGTTTAATGTCCAATGCAATAGTTGGAGCCCTCAAACCTGCTTTATCAGGCCCTAGAAGCCTTACAGAGTTTTTATTTGACGCCCATTCAAGAAGAGGCGGCATAATTTGAGTTTCATGCGCTCTCATTAAGTCATGGACGAATTCGCCACGTTCTGTTGCCGATGCTGATGACGAACCTCCATGGTGCTGATGGAGAGTATCAATATAGTCGGCAATGCCGGCACAGGCAGCAATTTGTGCGTGATCTGGTCCAGCAGGAGTAAATCGTTTGGATAAATATTTTGCATTGAAATAATGGCCTTGATTAGGAAGTGTTTCCCCCAAAGCTTTTCTAACAACCATTATGCCTTGATGTGGACCATATGTTTTATAAGATGAGAACATATATATATCCGCGCCAATCTTACCCACATTTGGCAGTCCATGAGGCGCATAACTTACCCCATCAACGCAAGCAAACGCACCGGATGAATGTATTAAACCTACTATTTTAGAGACGTCATTAATTTCACCGACAACATTTGAGCAGTGAGGGAAACATACGAGTTTAACTCGGTCGTCTAAAAGCTTTTGCAAATCATTGATGTCAAGATGGCCAGTGTCTTTATTCAGTCGCCACTCTAAGACTGTAATTCCTCTGTCAGCAAGTCTCCTCCAAGGACCTGTATTAGCTTCATGATCTTGATTTGTAACTATTATAGAGTCACCATCCTTTAACCAGTTGGCAAAGGCATTCGCCAGCACGTAGGTGTTTTGCGTTGTTGAAGGTCCAAAACTTACTTCATCAGTTTCAACCCCAAGTATAGCGGCAAGGCGAAGTTGCGCATCATCCATTTCCTCACCCCCAAGCCGCGACGCTTCGTAACTTGAGTATGGTTGAACTTTCCTTTGCGTGTAGAACCGATGTAATCTATCTATAACCTGCTGGCAGGCATATGATCCTCCTGCATTCTCAAAAAATGCTTGATCCTTTAATGTCGGTTGTGAAAAAGCAGGGAATTGCTGTCTCACAAAATCAATATCTAAATGCATTAAGCCTACCTAAAAATTAAGGATTAGTACTGAAAAAATCTGACAATTAATAATTATATTGTATTATTATAAAGTATTAAATTCTATGGGAAAACAATTACTTATTTACATCGACAACAACTCGTCCTTTTATTTGACCGCTCTGAATTTCCTTTCCCAACCTTGGAAGGTCCGCAAGGACTGCATCGTTTATCATTCCATCAAGTTTTTCCATTGGTAGGTCAGTTGTAATACGGTTCCATGCCCTAACCCTATTTTCATAGGGTTGCATTGCACTGTCAATTCCCAGCATATTTACGCCTCGGAGCAAAAAGGGTATAACATTTGCAGGAATTGCAGTCCCACTGGCATTACCAACCACTGCTACCGATGCTCCATATTTTAACTGCCCGAGCAATCTTGCAAGCATTTCACCACCAACAGCATCAACGCATCCAGCCCATGTTGCCGCTTCTAAAGGCCTTTTAATTGCCTCGTTTATTTCACCGCGTTCTACTATTTGAGATGCACCCAGATCCTTAAGATAATTACTAGCTTCTGGTCGACCAGTCACTGCTGCGACTTCATATCCAATATTAGCTAATATAGCTGTCGCCACAGAGCCTACTCCACCGGCAGCACCCGTTACCAGCACAGGTCCATGCTCTTGCTTTAAACCTTGATCCTCTAATGCCTGGATCGCCAACATCGCTGAAAAACCTGCCGTTCCAACAGCCATTGCCTGTTTAGTTGTTATGCCAGCGGGCAGCGGAACAAGCCAATCAGCTTTGACTCTGGCTTTTTGAGCATATCCACCCCAGTATGCCTCTCCTACCCGCCAGCCAGTCAAAATTACTTTATCACCTTGATTGTATCTCGGATCATCCGAACTCTCTACCGTTCCCGAAAAATCAACACCAGGAACATGAGGGTAGTTCCTTACTAAACCGCCTCCCGCTCCAAGACATAATCCATCCTTCCAATTAACAGTTGAATACTCAACCGCAACCACCACCTCACCGTCGGGTAAGTCCTCAAGTGTTACTTGAGACACACCAGATGATGTTTTACCATCCTCATCTTTATTAACTACTAGAGCATTAAACATAAAATTTTCCTTCTAAATCCAAAAACTTTCTTTGACGATGGCATCTCTTGCGCCGTCATTTGTAACTACCTGAACTTTGGTATTTTCATCCCAATGGGTCATTTTAACCATTCCTACTGCGACGTTCGTTTTGAAGTCAGGTGAATATGCCGCGGAGCTCACTCGACCCACTTGTTTATCATTCGCAATAATTGGCCACCAACGGTCACACACACCAACCTCGGGTCCGCTTATTTCTATTGCTCTAATCATTTGCGTTGGACCCTCCTTAGCAACTCGCAGTAAAGCATCTCTTCCGACACATCCCAATGCGTCATGAGTATCACAAAATTTACCTAAACCACATTCATGAGGAGTATTATCATCAGTCATGTCATTCCCATAGCTTAGAAGGCCTCCTTCAATTCTTTCGATTAAATTTGGGCACCCAGCATGAACATTATATTTCTTACCAGCTTCAAATAATGCATTCCAAAGTGGCATAGCATTCTGATAACCTTCAACGTAAATTTCAAAACCACCCTGTTTTGAATAGCCAGAGCGCGCTACGATCAAAGCCTGATTATTAAACTCTAACCGTTTAAATCTAAAGAATCTTATACTCCTGACTTCATCACCGAAAACGTCTGCCATTAGGTCGTCTGATTTTGGACCCTGAACCGCAAGTGGGCTAATGTCAGGCTCATCTACTAACACATCAAGACGCCAGCCATTTGCAATTCCCTTGATCCAATAAAGGAGATCACTATCAGCAATAGAAACCCACCAATGTTCATCGCTGATTTTAACAGCCACCGGATCATTCAACATACCTCCAGTTTCATCAACTATTGGAACATAATAACACTGACCGCCATACATTTCTCGCAAATCTCTAGGTGTAAGCATTTGCATTAATCGGGCAGCATCTGGGCCCTTAAGTTCGATTTGGCGTTCAACAGCTACATCCCAAACTTGCACTTCTGATTTTAAGTGATGATAATCTTCCTGAACACTTCGAAAGACTGTTGGGAGTAGCATATGGTTATAAACCGTATATGCCTTGACACCAGCGGCTTCTACGCCTTCAGAAAATACTGTTCTACGAAGTCTTCTAGACGGAGACAGAAGTGCCATATCTGAAATCCTTTTAGTAATTACCTAGGGCCTCTCCAGTCGATCTGGCAAATTTCTGCGGAACGCCCATCAAAATCCCAAACTCGACCGTGTGCACGAACCCGTCCTTTAGTAGCCGTTGCTACAGTTATATCTGGACCCATCCAATATTCAGTATTTGTTACGACAATATCCTTACCACCATTGCCAACAACAGGTACGATCTCACCTTGGATTTTTTTTCCTACAATTAGCCTTCGTGCATTACCCTCGGTTGTGAATTCAACTGGCGCTCGTTCTGCACCCAAAAACTCACTCACTAAAACCTTAAACAGACCAGTAGTGCCCTTAGCTTTGCCACTAAAGATATTTATCAGTGCCTCATAAGCTGCATGACTAGCCCTATCATCAATGTAAGCAGCAGCTTTCCAGTTTCCCCTTGCCATAAGACCAGGGATTTCAAGAACCAAACCGACATTTAACCCACTGAGGTTCTCATCCCCATAAAAACCATCATCAATTCTCACCCCAGCCCAAGCCTGACAGTAGCCCTCTGTTGGAGCATGCTTGCCAAGAGAGACAACGCAAGGACAAAAAATGGTGCAATTACAATTTAAAATTAATTCGCCTTTAACAGCCCAAGGCGTCAGCCCGTCCTCTTTAGGACCAGCTGCCGGGTGTCTGCTTGATATTTTTGCAGGCGCTTCAATTTTCTCATCGACCATAAGCCAATCCTTTCCAATTAAAAAATAAATAAATTTAAGCCAGATAAAATCAAAATTAATCCGAGTGGCATTGTTAAAAAACGACCATATTGTGGCAATTTTTCAATTATCATTAAAAATGTAGCTAATCCCATGAATGCTAAATTCATCACACCACCAACAAATGAAATGAGCATTAAGGCCCAACAGCATCCAAGACATACAGCTCCCAGCCGCAAACCATTAGCCAAAGGGCCCTGTTCAAAGTACTGCATAAAAAAGGTCAGAGGCCTTCTACATTTTGCCAAACATGCTTGTTTTAAACTCGTAAATTGGTAGAGGCCTGCAAAAAACAAAATAAGGCCAGACAATTTAGAGGACGTAACCTGACCCAAATTATCCAAATACCCATAAATGAATAAGGCCATTTGTGAAACTGCTGCAAAAAAAGAAAAAACTATCCAGACGGTTAAATATCCAAGTAGTAGGCGCAATAGATTTATCTCTACATTATCGCCTAACTCTTCATAAACAGCAAAAGCTGGCAAAGCCGTAGGTGCCATCATTGCTGCTGACATTAGTATCCACATCGAAAAAATTTGAAAAAAACCACTAACATCAGGAGTGATTATACAAAACTCATTAAAGAAATTAGCGCCGTAGATTTTTGATAGTAGGCGAAGTTCATTTGGTACTGATAGTAAATATAAGAACAACCATGCTATAGAAATCGAAAGAAAAAGCACGATCCAATGGACCTGTGTCATTTTTCGTACTTGTTCAGAAATCATGTAGACCTCAACGCGTTACAGACGGGACTAATGCATGATGCAGCAGTTTTTGACAATTCAAATATTAATAAACGTAGCGTCAGTGTATTTTGCATTTTCTATTGCAGTACTTTCATGCTGCTTGTATGGTCTAAGTGCTCTTTGAGCTATGGACATAAACGCGCTCGTAATAAGCGGATCGGACCTCGGGGCGGTACCGAGCGGCTCCACCATTATTTACCAGTACGGTTATATGGGGTCGAAATAGGATAGACGAACGTGTAAAGGGGAAGGCTTTGTCTCGGCGGGATGCCACCGTTATCGGCGCAAAAAGTACAATTGCAAATGACAATCGTGCTCCAGTAGCAATGGCTGCTTAAGCAGTCGGAGATACTGAACTTTAATCCCTAGTGACTAGCATCACTAGGTGGGGTTAGAGCGGTTCCTCGCAACAGAATACCGCTCACTAAATTTATGCTCTTATGTTAAATATACGTCAGCCGTTCGGTATGTAATCAATTTAATCCTTTTGTTTTTTTTGAATTATTTCTATTGTGCTCATAATTATTTAGAGGCCTTAAACATGAGTAAAAACATCGACTACGGAACATTGATGCACAAAGCAATGCGTACTCTAATTTTTGATGTTCTAAAAGATGTTGAAAAAAATGGCCTTCCAGGAGAGCATCATTTTTTTATAACCTTCGACACTACAGTGGAAGGTGTTGAAATTTCTGAATGGCTTCGCCAAAGATACCCTGAAGAAATGACTATCGTTATTCAGCATTGGTTTGATGGACTTGATGTAAAAAAGGACGGTTTTAGCATCACATTAAATTTTGGTGATCAACCCGAGCCTTTGGTCATTCCATTCCTTTCAATCTTAACATTTGTAGATCCATCAGTAGAATTTGGACTTCGATTTGAGCAAAATGAGGATGACGAATTACCTCAAGTTTCTGATATGGATCAAACAACTGTGAAAGAAAAAGAAAGTTCAAAGAAAAAAGGTGATGTTGTAAGTTTAGACAGCTTCAGAAAATGAATTCCCGAAATTAGATTAGAATATAAATTATTGAAGAAATAAAATAGATGACAGAAACTCGTACCGAAACTGATAGCTTTGGCCCATTACAAGTGCCAAATTCAAAATATTGGGGCGCTCAAACCCAACGCTCAATTTTGAATTTTCCAATTGGATGGGAAAAACAACCAGCCGCGATAATTCGAGCACTCGGTGTAATAAAAAAGGCTTGCGCCTTAGCCAATGTGGAAGCCGGAAAATTAAATAAACCTCATGGAATGGCGATTGTGGAGGCCGCCTCAGAGGTTATTGCAGGTAAACTAGATGATCACTTTCCGTTAGTCGTTTGGCAAACAGGTTCGGGAACCCAATCTAATATGAACGCAAATGAAGTCATTGCAAACCGTGCCATTGAATTATTAGGTGGAACTATTGGTTCAAAAGACCCTATTCATCCAAATGATCATTGCAATATGGGTCAATCATCAAATGATACATTCCCCACCGCAATGCACATAGCTACTGCAAGTACGGCCCACAATACACTCATACCCACTTTAAGAAAACTTGTGGACGCTATAGATGTAAAAATAGTTGAATTTGAGGGAATAATTAAAATTGGTCGCACCCATACGCAGGATGCAACCCCTTTGACTTTATCTCAGGAATTTTCAGGCTACAGGCATCAGGTTCAAAAGGGAATTGACCGAATTGAAAAATCTCTAGAAGATATTTACGAGTTAGCCCAAGGAGGCACGGCGGTTGGTACTGGCTTAAATACATCCGTTGGATGGGATAATACAGTGGCAAAATACATCGCTGAGGAGACTAAGCTTCCATTTGTCTCCGCCCCAAATAAGTTTGAAGCGCTAGCATCACACGATGCTATGGTAGAAATGTCAGGAAGTTTAAAAACTT
The DNA here is from genome assembly GCF_965655845.1 of Candidatus Salinivivens marinus. Lineage (NCBI taxonomy): Bacteria > Pseudomonadati > Pseudomonadota > Alphaproteobacteria > Rhodobacterales > Paracoccaceae > Candidatus Salinivivens > Candidatus Salinivivens marinus. The sequence goes on along the minus strand of NZ_CBFHHX010000012.1, from coordinate 60,815 downwards.
TAGCAGCAGGTCTTTTTAAGATTGCTAACGACATAAGGTTTTTGGGGTCCGGGCCCCGTTGTGGTTTAGGTGAGCTTATTTTGCCAGAAAACGAACCGGGTTCATCAATAATGCCCGGAAAGGTAAACCCAACACAGTGTGAAGCCCTTACGCAAGTTTGTGCTCAAGTCATTGGCAATGATGCTGCCGTTGGTCTTGCAGGCTCCCAGGGACATTTTGAATTGAATGTATTCAAACCGATGATTTCTTATAATGTCATACAGTCAATGCAGCTGTTAGGAGATGCTTGTTCTGCCTTTACTGATAACCTGATAAAAAATTTAAAGGCAGATAAACATCGAATTGAAAAATTAATGCGAGAAAGTTTAATGTTAGTCACTGCGCTCGCACCTAAGATAGGTTATGACAACGCCACAACAGTCGCAAAAACTGCCCATAAAAATGGAACAACTCTAAAAGAAGAAGCAGTAAAACTAGGTTTTGTTGACGATGAAACCTTCGATGAAATTGTAAAACCAGAAAATATGGTTGGACCTACCTAAAATTAATCTTCAGAAAATGCGACCCCGAAAAAGATCTCTTATTCTTAACGGACACAATACCTCGGTCTCCCTAGAGGACCTTTTTTGGGAGGAACTTAAAAATATTGCTAAAGAGGAAGAGCTATCAATAAACCAACTTGTTGCCAAAATAGATGAAAGTAGAAATTTCGAGAAAAGTGGTCTTGCGACAGAGTTAAGAGAATTTGTTTTAAAACACCATCTCAAGAAAAAGTAGACTTTAACTTTAATTTTTTTGTCCAAATAAAGACTAACCTAGAGTTCCTAAAACAGGAAAAGTCTCGAGCAACCAAAAAGATAAATCGGTAAATCCACCAGACAGCATCAAGAGACCGACCGTCCAAAGTAGAAGCCCCATAATACGCTCAATAATTGCGAAATTGCGCTTAAAATAGTTTAATGTATTCCCCATTTTTGACAAAAATGCCGCCACTACGATAAATGGAACCCCTAAACCAAGTGCATAAAAACCAAGTAAAATCAATCCTTTATGTAACGAAGCTTCGCTGGCCGCCAAACTTAGAATTGCACCAAGTTGAGGGCCAATACAAGGCGTCCAACCAAAGGCAAATGCAAGACCTAGAAGATAAGCTCCAAAAAATGAACCTCCGATTTTGCCTGTGTCAAATCTAACTTCTCTGTTTAGTAATGGAATTTGGACTATACCTAAAAAATGTAATCCGAAGCCCATAATTAACAGCCCAGCAAGAGTAGTTAAAAAATCCTTGTGCCCCAGTAAAAGAATGCCAAATGATGAAGCAGCAAGACCAAGAATGAGAAAAACAGTAGAAAGCCCAAGTACGAACGAAGTTGCTACCAGAACAACTTTTACATTCCTTTTTTGGCTGGAAGTATCTAACGAAATTCCACTCATATAAGCTAAGTAGGGTGGCACTATCGGTAAAACGCATGGACTTAGAAAAGAAATAAGGCCAGCCAGAACTGAAACTAAAGCTGCAGGCAATATAGAAGCGTCAAAAATATCAATTCCAAGCATCGATTATCCTTATTAACTTATCTTAATTAACCAGATACACTAAGACTTTTAAATAGACGTATTATAGAAAAAAGCTACAAACGTAACATGAGAGAAAAAATTTTAGACGCTACAGGTCTTCTTTGCCCACTACCGGTGCTAAAACTCAGAAAGCATCTTAAATCCATGGAGCTTGGAGATATAGTTCTGGTTCTTGCGGACGATCCAGCTGCAGCCATAGACATTCCACATTTTTGCAACGAAACAGGTCACACATTGATTTCAAAAGAGCCTGGCGAGAAAGGTTCAACAAGATACAAGGTCAAAAAATAGATAGTATATTTAATATTTAACTATTTTTAGACCACCATCCTCGTCTCCGCGTCTTCTTTGTTTCTTCTTTTACTGGCTCTGACTGATCATCTAAATCAGATGGTTTTACCTCCCTATCCAAATTTTTTGATTTATCAGTGGATGGTGTAACTTTCTTGGTTCTACTTGATTTAGGCTTAGTTACTTTCGTGTCATTTTTCCCTTCTTTTTTCTCGGAAACATCACTTTTAAGAACTGAAGCACTTTCAGCTAATATATCTTGATCGTCAATAATAGCGTCATCTTTAGTAGCTTTTTTTCGACCTCGTGGATTAGTCTTTGCCTTTGATATTTTAACATCATTTTCATTTTTTGGTAGCTCAGTGGCAGTTACGCCCATACCATTCTTAACATTAGCGTTATCAGAGCTGTCTTGCTTCGCATCACTTGTTCGAACTTTTCTTGTTGTACGTTTTCGTTTTGATTCAGGCGATTTTAGTTCGTCGTCTTTAGACAGATTTGTTTCCGCCGCATCCGGTTCAGCAGAAACACTACTATTTATTTCAGAACTAATTTCTAAGTTCGCAGAAGCAGCTTCACTCTCTTTCTCGGTACTTTCATTAGCTGTGACATCTTGCTCATCGCCACCAGTACGGGGCTTTCGTCTTCGCCTTCTTCTACGTTTTTTAGGTTTACTATCATCATCTTGCTTTGATTTCTCAGATATTGAAGATAACGGCTCGCTATCATTTTCATCTAACATTTCTACGTCTGATGCACTGATCGCTGTTGATGGCTCAGAACTTACTTGTTTCTCGCTTAGAGGTCGTGATGAAGTTTTTAACTTTTCAATTGAATATTCTGGACTGACTAAAGCAGTGTCAGCATTTATTCTTACAAATAGTGAGAACCGAGCCTCGATATTTGCGATATGGTCGCGTTTCTGGTTAACTATGAAATTTGCAACTGAAACTGGGCAATTAACCACAACTTCTCTAGAACGGCCACGTACACCTTCATCTTCTATTTGACGTATTATGGTCAAAGCTAAATTCTCTTCAGATCTAATCAATCCAGTTCCATGACAATGAGGACAATTCTGAGTTGTTGCTTCTATCATTCCCGGCCTGAGTCTCTGTCTACTCATTTCAAGAAGTCCAAAACCGGAAATTCGTCCAACCTGAATTCTAGCCCGATCTGTCTTCAGCTTATCCTTTAATTTACGTTCAACAGCAGAGTTATTTCTGCGGTCCTCCATATCTATAAAGTCAATAACAATTAAACCTGCAAGATCACGTAAGCGCAATTGACGGGACACTTCCTCAGCGGCTTCTAGATTAGTCTTTAAAGCAGTGTCTTCAATCGAACCCTCTTTTGTAGCACGTCCAGAGTTTACATCTATCGCTACAAGAGCTTCCGTAACTCCAATTACTAGATATCCGCCTGACTTTAACTGCACTACTGGGTTAAACATCGACGTAAGATAAGTTTCCACTTGATACCTGGAGAATAGAGGAAGGGGATCATTGTAATGTTTAACGTTTTTCGAGTGACTAGGCATAATCATGCGCATAAAATCTTTTGCGATTTTGTAGCCTGCCTCTCCTTCAACTAATACTTCATCTAAATCTCTATTGTACAAATCGCGTATTGAACGTTTTACAAGATCACCCTCTTCATAAATTTTTGTTGGAGCGATAGATTTTAAAGTTAACTCTCTTATTTGCTCCCATAACCTCTGCAAATATTCATAATCTCTTTTGATCTCAGTCTTAGTTCTCTTTGCACCTGCGGTACGTACTATCAAACCAGCACCTGAGGGAACCTCTATACCACCGGCAATCTCTTTTAATTTTTTTCTATCTACGGCATTAGTTATCTTCCTACTTATCCCTCCTCCCCTGGCTGTGTTTGGCATTAGAACACAATAACGACCCGCAAGAGATAAGTAAGTTGTTAATGCCGCTCCCTTATTTCCACGCTCCTCTTTCACTACTTGAACTAATAAAATTTGCCGCACTTTAATTACTTCTTGGATTTTATAGCGGCGGGGTCTTGGCTTACTTGCGATCACTAAATCTAATGGATCATCAGTTTCAGAAACAGATTCAATTTCATCTAAGCTATCTTCAGATGAATCGTCTTGATCTATATCCGTAGTTTCCTCAGCAGCAGGTTTATTATCTGGACCAGCTTCTAAGCCAGGATTAATCTCACGAGTATTTTCTAAAGCGTCCTTGTCTAGTTTACCGAACGATCCGTTCTGATCCTCCTCAGAACCTGGTACATCACTCTCTAAGAGCTGGCTCGCATCCCCCTCATTTAAATCCTGTTTTTCAATAAAGTCGGCAGATTTAGTATCTTTTGATCTAGTTTTTACCCTACTACGTTTTTTCTCAGCTTGAGCATTTTCCTCCTGTTCGCGCAGTGCGTCAGCATAAGCACGCTCTTCTTCCATCAGAGCCTCTCTATCGGCTATTGGAATCTGATAATAGTCAGGATGAATCTCGGAGAAGGCCAAAAATCCGTGGCGATTTCCACCATAGTCAACAAAAGCAGCCTGCAGACTTGGCTCAACTCGTGTTACTTTAGCAAGATAAATATTACCTGCTAGCTGTCTCCTTGTCTCAGATTCAAAATCAAATTCTTCGACGCGGTTTCCGTCAACCACAACGACGCGAGTTTCCTCAGCATGTGCGGCATCAATAAGCATTTTTTTAGGCATAAAATATATATACATGCAGGTATGGAAACAATTTCTTTGAAAAAATTAGCTTCTTTCCTGCCGCATCCCATTTGGGCGATAAAATTTGTACAAGGGCCCTCATGTACGGGGCCAGATGCCACTGTTATAAAAGAAGTGCAATCAGTACGTTTCATCGCGTTAACATCTCCGGCAAACTTTGTTCACCAATTATAAACTACCATCCTCTTAGAATAGGACGATTGATCTGTTTTAGACCAGAAGGTCTTGCGCAGTTAAACTCGCTAAGCTCGCGCTGCATCAAACCCTAAAACTCTTTAAACACTATATTTTTCAATAGTACTGATTTGTTATTAATTGAAAAATCTACCAAAACACAATCGAAAATTACACGATTATGTTATTTTCAGCTAATCTTACTGACTTAGTTAAGACCATCAATTGCTCTAAGTCGCTTAAAAAGACTTGATGTATCCCAGCGACCGCCACCCATTTTTTGAATATCTTTATAAAATTGATCAACAAGAGAGGTTACGGGTAAGGATGCGCCGTTACTATCTCCAGCATCCAAACAAATCTTTAAATCTTTACGCATCCAATCGACTGCAAAACCATGCTCAAACTCGTTTTTGAGCATGGTTTCGTAACGATTAGACATCTGCCAACTCCCAGCAGCACCCTGAGAAATCACCTCAATAACCGCATTTCCATCCAATCCAGATTTTTCTGCAAAATGAAGTGCTTCTGAGAGCCCCTGCACCAACCCTGCTATAGCTATTTGATTGCACATTTTTGTTTTCTGCCCGGCGCCGGTGTCTCCAATTCGACGACAAATCTTCGAATATATCTCTAAAATCGGCTCAGCCAGTTTATAATCTCCTTCATCCCCACCACACATTATTGACAATACGCCGTTTTCTGCTCCTGCTTGCCCACCGGAAATAGGAGCATCAATAAACCTAATACCAAGCTCTTGTGATTTTTTATAAAGCTTTTCAGTTACTTGGGCTGATACTGTTGTATGATCAATAAAAAGTGCTCCCTTTTTCATATTGGGAAAAGCACCGTGTTCACCGATTGTTATATCTAGAAGATCGTTGTCATTTCCCACACATGACATAACAAAATCTACATCCTTGACAGCTTTGTATGGAGTTTCAGCAATACTTCCCTTGAATTCTGAATTCCACTTTTTAGCCTTTGAAAGAGTTCTATTGTAAACAGTGATTTTGTGCCCTGCAGTGGCAAGATGTCCAGCCATAGGGTACCCCATTACTCCTAAACCTAAAAAAGCAATTTTTGCCATAGCATTTCCCCTCAATTTCTGATTTTGCTAATTTTGGTTTACAATCTATGAAGTTTCAATAGCCATTCGGTCATCAAGAGGAAAAAATGGCAAGAGTTCTACACTGGATATTTAGAATAATTGGTGGATCCCTAATTTTATCCTTAATTATATTAGCTTTTATTTTTTACATCGTACTCAGATCAATTCCCGACTACGATAAAAGTGTTGAATTACCCGGAGTAACAGCTCCTATTGAGATCGTGCGTGACACCTTTAATATACCTCATATATACGGCAAAAATGATACTGATCTGTACTTTGGCCTAGGGTATGCACATGCACAAGATAGGCTTTGGCAATTAGTGGTGGACCGCTTGACGGCACAGGGCAGACTCTCTGAGATTTTCGGAAAGCAAGCGCTCCCCTTAGATGAATTTATGAGACGCATAAATATATACTCCCTTGCTCAGGACTCGGTGGTTGCGCAGGATGACAGGACAAAAAGGTTTTTAGAGGCTTACGCGGCAGGTGTGAATGCTAGATTTATGGAAATTAATCGTGAATCACTCGGGCGTGGAGCTCCAGAATTACTCTTGTACAACATACCATTAGCGTCATGGCATCCTGCGGACAGTATTGCACTTCTGAAATTGTTCGCTGTGAATTCAACTAGCCACTATGCAAAAGAAATCCTAAGAGCAAGAACTCTAATAACTCTTCCCGACCCGAAAAGGGTAAAAGACATTTTACCAGACTCTCCAGTACCGACTGGAGAAGCCACTATGGAGGTTCTACGAAAACTGGATAGAAACGTTTCTATATCTCCCCCAAAAATGAAGGTTAACTCAAACTTCTTTACCAGTTTCTCCAATAATCGATTTGCTGGCGCCTCAAACTCTTTCGCAGCGAGAAACGATAGAACAGCAGCTGATGGCACGTTACTGGCAAATGACCCCCATTTTAAATTAAGTGTACCTAGCCAATTTTATTTGGCTCATTTAGATTTATCGAGTGGTGGGGTCATAGGTGGAACGATACCAGGAATACCCACAATAGTTGCTGGGCGAACTCCTTATATAGGTTGGGGTATATCTGCCTCATATGCTGATGATCAAGATCTATATGCAGAAGAAGTAAGGGAGAGTGATAGCTCTATGTATAGATCTCTAAATGGGTGGAAGAAGTTTAGAACAGAAGAGACTTACATAAAAATAAAAGGGGATAAATCAAAAAAAATTATATTAAAATGGAGTGAAAACGGACCCATTTTGAATAAAAAAACCTCACAAATTTTTGATATTACTCCTGAAGATCATGAAATGGCGTTAAGTTGGACTATGCTTTCTCCTAAGGATACGTCAATTTCTGCCCTAATCAACCTAACCCATTCCAAAGATCTTTCCACTGCTTTAAAAGCTCTTGAGAAACATGTAGCACCCTCATTGAATTACACTATAACCGATAATCAAAATATAGCTCTTCAGCTGGCTGGAAGACTTCCAATTAGAAACGCTAATCACGCTACTAAAGGTCGTTTGCCAAGTCTCGGATATGTAAAAGAAAATAGATGGTTAGGATATGAACCTTACGATAATAATCCACGATTTGTTAATCCCAAAAATGGATTAATTACAAATACAAACAATAAAATTTCAGATGACAAATTTCCTAATCATATTTCATTTGATTGGGGCGATACTCAGAGAATTGAACGATTATCCCGTCTACTCGGATCTCGAAAAGTTCACACAAGAGAAAGCTTTATAGAGGCACAATTAGATACAGTAAGCTTTCCTGCAAAATCATTACTCCCAATTATTGGAGCCAATCTGTGGTACAAGCCAATAACAAATTTAAATTCAGACTTGGATCAAGATGTGAAAGTAGCACTTAAGCTACTTGCAGAGTGGAATGGCGAAATGAATGAACATCTACCAGAACCCTTAATTTTTTATTCATGGATGCAAAACTTGCAAAAAAGACTGATCCAGGATGAATTAGGAGTGCTTTCGCAAGAATTCAGAAATTTTGACCCTATCTTTCTGGAACGTGTGTTCAGAAATATAGAAGGCGCATCAGAGTGGTGTGATATTGTGCAAAGTGTTCCTTTGGAAAATTGTGAAAAAGTGGCAGAACTTGCACTTTATGACGCAGTATCTGAGCTCAAGGACATGTATAAAATTGACATTACCTCTCTTAGATGGGGAGATGCTCACATAGCGATGCACGACCATTTAACATTGGGACATATTCCGGTATTAAATCTATTAATTAACTTAAGGCAATCCGTATCTGGCGGTGATTTCACACTACAAAGAGGGTTAAGTTCTGGAGATCCTTATAACCCATTTGAAAACGTTCATGCAGCCGTTTACCGAGGGGTTTATGATTTTTCCGATCCAGACAGCTCACTCTATGTAATTTCTACAGGACAATCTGGTCATTTATTCTCAAGACATTATGATGATCTTGGGCAATTGTGGCGTCGTGGTGAATATATTACAATGTCTCTTGACCTAGATCTGGCCAGGGCTGCATCAACTGGGACTACAAAAATTATTCCTGCATCAAAATTACAATAGATCGAACTGCTTCCTTTGTTTTTCGCTCCACCTTAAGACCATTCTATAGTTTTCATCTACTAAGCGCTCAGACTCAACCACCCCATTTCTGTATAGCCAAGCCCTTTTTTTACCATCAGTCGTAGATACGCTCCTAATGTCCTTACTATATCTTGACGACATCACATTGATAATACCTGTCTTAAGATTTTCCAAACCCAGTCCAGAAGCGGCACAAACTGGATAAATTTTTCTTTTATTTAAACTTATATCGGGTTGTTGCATTTTTTGACATTCTGGATGTAAATCTATTTTGTTCCAGACCTCCAAAACCGGAATATTCTCATCTAACCCAATCTTTTCTAAAATGCCTAACACATCTTGAGATTGGTTATCAGAATTAGGATGACTAATATCTCGGACATGTAAAATCACATCAGAATTTAAGACTTCTTCTAGAGTTGAACGGAACGAAGCAATAAGCTCAGTAGGCAAATCCGATATAAAACCTACAGTATCGGAAATTATTACAGAAACCCCAGAACGTAATTTAGAAATACGAAGTGTAGGATCAAGAGTTGCAAATAGCATATCTTTGCACAAAACGTCTTCATTTGTTAGTTTGTTAAAAAGTGTTGATTTTCCAGCATTAGTATATCCAACAAGCGAAACAATTGGCGTGGCTGTTTTAGATCTTCTTTTCCGGTGCAATTCTCTAGTTTTGACCACTTTTCGCAGTTGACCTCCAAGGCTCTTCAATTGAGAGTCAATTGCTCTTTTATCAGATTCAATCTGTGTTTCTCCAGGACCTCCAACAAAACCTAATCCACCACGCTGTCTTTCCAAATGCGTCCAAGCCCTGACAAGTCTCGTGCGCTGATACGAAAGAGCTGCCATTTCAACTTGCAATACACCTTCTCTTGTTGCGGCCCTATTTGAGAAAATCTCCAATATTAAACTTGTACGATCGAGCAGTTTTACATTCCAAGCTTTTTCAAGATTTTTTTGCTGAACAGGAGATACATTGCAATTAATGAAAACAATATTCACATTATTAAATGCAAATAAACGATGTAGATCGTTTTGCTTTTGCTTTGTAAAAATCGCTGAAGGGTTAAACGAAGAAATTTTTACTACCTGAGAGCCTGCCAACTCTAGCTCAGGTAACGCAGTTGAAAGTGAAACCGCTTCCTCAAGCTTAAAATTAGCTTCTGTTTCATTAAAATTAGACCGTAATTCAACCTGAAGGACCCAAATCCGAGTCTTTGCACGATCTACCTGATTCAACTAGGCTCTTCTCCATCATACAACGAAACGTTTTGAGAAGGCATTATCGTAGAAATAGCATGTTTATAGACAAGCTGGGACTGTCCATCGCGACGTAAAAGTATGCAAAAGTTATCAAACCAGGTGATTACACCCTGTAATTTAACACCATTTATAAGAAAAACCGTTACCGAGTTTTTTTCTTTGCGAACCTGATTTAAAAATGCGTCTTGTAAATTCTGACGATCGGATGCCATTTATTAGCCTCATTTATTGTTTTAGATTATATTGGCATAAAAATGTAAATAACAACAGCTAATTTAGAAATCAATCTCAGGGAGATATTGATCCCTTAAATTATTTACTCCAAACTGAAGGAGATATTAGAGCAACTATAACCAATATTTCAAGGCGACCTAATATCATTGCTACTCCAAGCAAAAATTTAAATATTTGGTTTAGGTCATTAATTAATAATTCATATCCGACATTAACAAATAGAGGTCCTGTGGTAGTAAGTGCAGAAACCGAGAGAGCAAGGCCTGGTCCAATATCATCAAAAAGCATTGAAAATGTAAAAGTAAAAAAAGCCAATGCGGCCATAAAAAGCATAAAAAATATCCATGCCATGAGACGATTACTTTTGTTATCTGAAATTAATCCTTTACCTTTTTTTGAAGGAATTGAATTTGGGTGCAGCATCATATCAACTTCCTGAGCAGCATTCCTGTAAAGAATATAGACCCTTAATAATTTTACTCCCCCAGCCGTAGTGGCAACGCCCCCCCCAATTATAGTTAGGCCCATAAGTGCAACTACTGTCATCTCTGCTGTGGGGGAATGCAGATCTTTAAACCATACGTTACTTTCATTACCCATGGTGACTAAATATGACGTAACAGTGAAAAATATCCCCCATAAATGTTTAAAAAGGAATATTATGCTTATTTTGGCATTTTCTGAAATCATTACAATAAAAGAATTAGCAAAAATAAGAACCGTTACAGTCAAAATAATGATTAAAGCTAAGCGAATTTCAGGATCTTTAAAAATTCTAAACTTCTGTATTTCATTGATATCACGTATGAATAATGATTTTGACAATGCAAAGACAAAAAATAACAAAATAATCCCCTCTACAATGAAAATATTAGTTGCATTATAGCTCGTTGCCTCAAAGCCAGAAGTCGATATTACAGACATGGACATTAAAACAGCTTTGAAAGCCGGAACGCCTGCGAGAGTTAAGAAAAGCCATAAAGAAATTGTAATTGCGATGTAAATTGGAATTAATTGCCGTGCATAATTTATTACTGAATTACTACTTGTATGAGCCTCATTTGACAGTCCACTTGGAAAATCAGTAACACCAATTTCAAATTTACTAATATTTAAAGGCAACAAAATACTTACTGCACCTATCCAAAAAAATATACCACCGATCCACGAAACCATCGCTAGCCATAACTGAAAAGCACTTCCATCTGATGTCCCAACAGGAGTGATATTTAAACCCGTAGTTGAAAAAGCGCTCACCATTTCAAGCCAACCGTCCAAAAAACTAACATAATCAAAACAAAGAACCATCGGCATAGCCATAAATACTGGTAAAAATAGATATGAAAGAATAAATGAAACTAGCTGATCAAAATTATTTTGCGTTTTAGGAATATTACTCAATGCAATAGAGATTAACAGAAAGACAAATACACCAGCAAAGCTGCTGTACAAAAACGTTCTACCAACAAAATAATCTTTTTCTGCAAATGCAATTATAGAAGGTATAATCATTAATAAGGAAATTATTACAAATAATTGTAAAAAAATTGCCCTATCTATAAATGAGAGCCTCATCTTAAAAAAAGTCTATAGAAACTTGCAGAAGCCGTTCTACTTCGGGAATGTCCTCAGCCATTGTGAAAAGGGCTATTGTATCACCCTCTTCGATCAACGTTCCTCCAGAAGGCTTAACAAATTCTCCGTTTTTAATTAGCCCGCCAATTAACACGCTTTCTGGAAACTCAATATCACGAATTTTTTGTCCAGCAATTGGGGATGTTGACAGAACCTCTGCTTCCATTATTTCAGCTTCAGCATCACCTATTGCATAAACACCTTTAACGCGACCATGTCGAATATGTCTTAAAATCGAACTAACTGTTGTTGCTCTTGGATTAATGTAGGCATCAATCCCAAGCGGTTGCATTAATGGAACTAATGTAGGATCATTGATCAACGCGACGGCCATTTTACATCCTTGAGCCTTAGCTCGAACAGCAGCAAGCATATTTGTTTTATCATCATCAGTAATGGCTAAAACTGTATCGGCTCTAGAAACATTAGCCTCCGACAAAATACTAACGTCTAATCCATCACCGTTTAAAACGATAGTTCTCTCAAGATTTTCGGCGGCTGCCTCAGCAATTGTGATATTTTTTTCTATTATTTTTGTGGAAATCTTTTTTTGGTTTGCCTCGAGTTTAGAGGCTACTCTCTGTCCTACGTTACCACCACCAATTATAATTATCCGATTTTGTTCCAAATTTGGCTTACCAAAAACCTCAACAGATCTGTAAGCATCATCCACGTGACACATAAGATAACATTCATCGCCTGAAAACAATTGGTCGCCTGACTCGGGTGAAAAGAGAGTGCCTTCACGTCTTACGGCTACAACAATAGTTCTAAGTGTCGAAAACAAATCAGTTAACTGCTTTAGTGGCGTATTTAAAACCGGGCAATCGTCATCTAGCCTCAATGCGATAAGTTGTGCTTTTTCATTCAAAAACATTTCAGTGTCAAATGCAGCGGGTGCTGCCATTCGCTTCAATGCTGCGTCGGCAACTTCCCTTTCAGGACTTATTACTACATCAATTGGTAAATGGTCTCGCCTGTATAGATCAGAATAAATCGCATTTAGATACGACTGACTTCTAAGCCGAGCTATTTTGCGTGGGATCGAAAAAATTGAGTGTGCAACTTGGCAGGTAACCATGTTCACTTCGTCAGAATAAGTTGCAGCAATAATCATATCAGCATCTCGCGCGCCCGCCCTATCCAAGATATCTGGATAAGAAGCAAATCCAGAGATACCTTGAACGTCTAGAGTATTTGTAGCGCGGCGGATTAGTTCTGGATCATTATCTACTACCGTTACATCGTTGCGTTCTCCCGACAAATGACGGGCTATTTGCCACCCAACTTGGCCAGCACCACAAATTATTACTTTCATACTTAGCTCCTGTTATAATCAGAAATGGATGAATTAATTTTATTTTTTAAATATTCATTGAAATCATCAGTCATCCTCTTTTTGAGTCCTTGAAATCGAAACCACACCTAGTGACTTCAACTTCCGATGCAATGCACTGCGCTCCATTCCCACAAACTTTGCGGTCTTTGAAATATTTCCATTAAACCTATTAATTTGAGTTACTAAATATTCTCTCTCAAAAGCCTCTCTTGCCTCTCTAAGTGGCATCGTTGCAATTGGACCAGAGGCAACATTATTCAAATTTTCATTTGTTGACTTTGTTTCTGAGGGCAAATCCTCGATTGATACGTCTCCCTGTCCGTCGCCCAGAATAAGAACTCTTTCAACCATGTTTTTTAACTGTCTTATATTACCAGGCCACGCCATAGTCTGAAGCATCGTTGATGCTTCGAGTGAAAGCTGCCTAAAATTTAAACCCTGCGTTTCATGAAAAGTTTTAGCAAAATGCTCAAACAATAATGGAATATCTTCAAGTCTTTGTGAGAGTGACGGTACGTTTATCGGGACCACATTAAGTCGGTGGTAGAGCTCTTCTCGGAAAGATCGCTGCTTAATTGCTTCCCTTAAGTCTTGAGATGTTGAAGAAATTACGCGAAGATCAACTTTAACCTCAGACTTTCCGTTTACTCTTTGAAATTTCTGATCAACGAGTACTCTTAAAATTTTTGACTGCGTCTCTAATGGCATATCTGCTATCTCATCAAAGTAGATCACGCCTCCATCGGCTTGCGAGAGCAAACCATCAGATGGCAAACTATTTCCAACATCTCTGCCAAACAGCACATCTTCCATCCTATCCGGAGCAATTGAGGCACAATTCACAATTATAAATGGTTTAGATGCCCGTTCAGAATTTGCATGAATATATCTTGCTGCCATTTCTTTACCACTTCCTGAACCACCAGTTAGTAAGACCCTCCCATTAGTCTTTGTAACTTTGTCCAAATTAGCTACGAAATTTTTGAATACATTTGACTCACCAACCATAACCGATAGAGGAGTATCTTTGCGTTTCAATTCAAAATTCTCCTGACGCAACCGAGACGTTTCCATAGCGCGCCTTACAACAACAAGCAGCTGTTCTATATTAAAGGGTTTTTCAATAAAGTCGTAGGCACCCTGCTTTATTGCAGCAACTGCAATTTCAATGTTTCCATGCCCTGAAATTATAACAACCGGAACTTGAGGGAATTCCCGTTTTGTTTTTACTAATATGTCAATGCCATCCATTTCATTATCTTTTAACCAAATATCTAGTATTAATAGCCCAGGCACAGATTTTTTTAATTCTTGAAGACACTCATCGGCACTACCACAAAGTCTTGTTTGGTATCCCTCGTCTATTAATATCTCCGAAATGAGCTCGCGAATATCACGTTCATCATCAACTATCAGGATATCTTTCATAGCTCTTCTCCAAGTTTTAGTCTCAATTCTCACTCATTGCAAAATACGGTAGCTCTATTATGGCAGCAGCACCAACTTTCCTACTATTTTTGTAGTTAGGGGCATCTTCCAGTCGGAATGTTCCACCATGCTCTTCAATTATTTTCTTAACTATAGCTAAACCCAAGCCAGTGCCGTTTTCACGTGTTGTAACATATGGCTCAAACAATCGCGCTCTGTCAGCAGGCAAACCAATGCCATTATCAACAACTGAGACTTCAAGAAACGTATCGTGGCGCGCAACAATAATGTCTATTTGACCCTTAACTTCTGAAGACTCTTCCTTACTCTGTCTACTTTCAATCGACTCCCCTGCATTTTTCAAGAGATTGATAAGAACTTGTGAAATCATGGTTGCATCCAATTCAAACATAATCGGTCCTTTGACAATGTTTCTCTTAAATAAAATTTCTGGAAAGCCGGATTCTTGTAGTGAAATAGCAGAATTTACAACTTTAATGATATCCTCAGACTGCTTTTCCGGTTCAGGCATCCTTGCAAATTTTGAAAACTCATCTACAATTCGGCTAAGGTCATTTGTCTGTCTAACAATTACTTCTGTCATATTAGCTAGCGTATCACCCTCTCTGTCCACTAGAGGCATGAACTTCCGCTTTATTCTCTCAGCTGACAATCTAATTGGAGTAAGTGGGTTTTTAATTTCATGAGCTATTCGCTGCGCTACATCTCCCCAAGCAGCCGCTCTCTGAGCAGACACAAGTTGCGTAACGTCGTCAAAAGCAACGACAAAACCATCGATATTATCATCTTCATCTTTCATGGGCGCCATTCTGACTAAAAGGTTCTCCAATCTACCTGCTCTCAACAGCTTAATTTCTTGCTGAAAGCTCTTCAAATTGTTAGCAAATAGCGCGGTGTACACTGGTGCAAATTCTGGAACTAATATATCGAGCTTAGTATTTTCTAAATTTTTATGATCACAGCTTAGCAAACTGATAGCAGAACGATTAATAAAGGATATTTTACCACTCGGATTTAAGCCGATTACTCCAGAAGTAACAGAAGCCAAAACACTATCAAAGAGCCTCCGTCTCTCATCAATTTGAGAGGTATTTTGTAACAGTTTATCACGTTGTATCTTTAACTGAACTGTCATACGATTAAACAGCTTAGAAAGCTGAGCTATTTCATCATCACCGGATTCCTCTCGCACCCTAACATTAAGTTCACCTTCAGCAATTTTTTGTGCAGCACCAGTCAAACGACCAATGGGTCTAGATAGTCTTTCTGCAAACCACAAGCCCAATAAAACTGAGCTAACAATCATGAGAATAGCAAATGCAAGATAGACAAGTGCAAAGTTAAATAACACTTTGCCTTTTTCATTCTCCAGTTGCTGGTATAAAGATGCTGTCTCCTGTGTGTCATCAAGTAAGTTTAGTAAATTCCCATCCACCAAGCGGGTTACGTACAAGTAATGTCCAGGGAAACCATCAATATAAACCAAAGCACGGATTTCATTATTGTCCCAGTCTTCAATAATCTGAACTTGATTCAATGCAGCATCAAAAAGTGAAGGTTCTGGCTCATCGTAATCAAATGCATAATTACGAAAACCCCTAAGTTTTATTTTTCCTTTATCATCAATAACGAAGGCCTCTTTCATTCCCCTTTGCATCTCTTGTTGGAGCTTTGCCAAATGAGTTCTAAACTCAGATGAATCTACGCCGAATCGACTCTTTCTAAAATTCCCTAACTCATTAGCTAAATCGGTAATGTCTTCTACCATTGCTTGCCGCTGTTCAGTCTCATAGGCCTCAGCAGCAGACCTTGACGCACCTATGACACTTTGAACTCTGTCAGAAAACCAAGCCTCAAGCCCCATGTTGACCGTGAAAGTAGCAAAGATAGCTACCCCAATTGTGGGCAACAACGCCATTACAGTAAAAAATCCAGTTAAACGCAAATGTAGTTGCGAGCCAGCCGACCTTTGTCTTCTTTGTGAAATAATCCGCAATATTCTCAATATTACGAACGCAACTATTGTGATTACATATATAAGATCTGCCAATAAAACTAGCTGGAGCAGCCTAGACTGCGCTCGCAAATCAAAAGGGCCCAGAACAACATATGTAACAAAAGCCAAAAACGGACCTAGAAAAACTAGATAAATAGTTGAAGAAGCCCTTAAACGATCGAAAGCCCTAGTATTTAAAAACCTGGTTAGTGAAAACCGCATTGTACTTACTGACACAAAGACTCACTTATACATATTGTTGACAATATGTAACACTATTGTTGCCGCATTACATCAGTTTTCTTCTCCTTGTTACTTGAATATCTAATTCAGATATCTTTTTGCGGAGCGTATTCCGATTTATTCCAAGCAAATTTGCACACTTAGCCTGATTACCACCTGTAGCATCCAAGGCAATCGTTATAAGCGGAAATTCAACTTCTTTTAATATTCTCTGATAAACACCATTTGGTGGAAGTTGCGAGCCATGTAGGTCAAAATATCTCCTGAGATGCTTGTCGACATCGGATGCAAGTCTATCGCTTTTTCCGATGGACAAGATTGCAGCTACTTCAGGTTGGTTAGACAATGCTTGCTCGACTTCACTAAGTGAAATGACTGCCTCTTTTGCCGTCAAACCAAGCCTTTTAACCATATTCTCTAGCTGCCTAACATTTCCTGGCCAAGTATAGGTCTGTATTAATTTCATTGCAGACGGATCAAAATTTCTTGATATGCCCGTTTCTTTGTCAACTTTTTCCAGAAAGAAGCTTGCTAATAACGGAATATCCTCAAACCGCTCCCTGAGTGGAGGAACTGTTATGGGGGCTCCTCCTAAACGATAAAAGAGATCACGTCTGACTTTCTGGTCATCTACAGCCCCAGTCATTTCTCCGACTAAGGTAGCCAGAAAACGTGGAGAATGTTCTCCAGGTGAGTCAATCATACTGACCAATCTTCCTTGCTCGGCTGGCCCCAAATCCGATATCTCTTCGATAAGAATTGTGCCGTCCTTTGCCCGCGCAAGAATTTTAGACGGTCCATCCAATTCGACTAAATCATCCACCCTCATTCTAACTAAAGGCATATTCCTTCTATCCGAAAAGTCGTGTAATACTTGTGCGACTAAAGTTTTACCAGTTCCTGACTCGCCAGATATTAGTACTGGTAATTCAGAATTCATCAGCCTGGCCACAAAACGGTAGAGACTTTGCATTAAAGCAGTTTTGCCAACTATTGGTAAGCCTTCATCAGCTGCATCCATGTTGGTAGTTCTGATAGAAGCACTAGATGAAGCCGAAAGACCTTTTCCTTTTTTTGATAATGCTTTTGCGCATCTCTTCATTAAATCTGGCAAATCGAAAGGTTTAGGCAAATAATCGTATGCATCCGCTTCTGCTGCTTGTATCGCGGTCATGATAGTATTTTGGGCGGAAATAACGATAACTGGTAAATCTGGACGATCTTGAGAAATTTTTGGCAACATCTCTAACCCATTCCCATCCGGCATCATGACATCAGTAATTACTGCATCGCCTTTTCCTTCCGAAACCCATCGCATTAGCGTAGTTAAGCTTGAAGTTGCATGAACTTTTACACCCGCGCGAGTAAGCGCCTGAGTAAGAACTGTTCGAATTGTCCTATCGTCATCCGCAACTAAAACAGTGCCATCCATGCTAAATTCCCCTTAATTAAGTTTTGTCACAAAAGGTAAAGAAATACGAAACACAGTATTTCCAGGCTTAGATTCGAGAGAGATTAGACCATTGTGATCCGATATGATTTTACTTGTTAAAGCTAGACCAAGGCCAGTTCCATTATCTCGCCCTGAAACAAAAGGATCAAAAATTTCATCTCTTATGTCCTCAGAAACACCAGGCCCATTATCTATGACCTCGACTTGGATCGGCATAGAGTGACCCGAGCCATCGGCTCTTCGTAGTTTAAAGCTGTGTTCAAAAAATGTACGTAATTTAATATTACCATTATTTGGCTGTACTTCAGAGGCATTTTTGATTAAATTTAAAAATACTTGAAGTAATTGGTCTGGATCTCCGTAAACTAACGGCAAAGAAGGATCGTATTCCTCTTTGAAAATTATATGTGCACTAAAACCTAACTGCGCAGAACGCCTCGCCCTATCAATTACATCATGAATATTTAGTGGTTTAGGATCAATAGGTTTCAAATTCCCAAACTGCTCTACCTGCTCTAATAAACTTAATATTCTTTTAGTTTCGGCAACAATCAAATCTGTAATTTCCAGATCAGTTGCCGAAAGTCCCATCGACAATAACTGCGCAGCACCTGTAATACCTGCGAGAGGGTTTTTTATTTCATGGGCCAGCATCTCAGCCATTCCTATGGCAGACTTTGCGGCTGCTTTTACGGACTTTGATTGGGAAATTCGACCAGCAATCTCTCTTGGGGCAATCAATATGATAGTACTATCTTCAAGGCCAATGACTGGGGCAATTTGTATATTACAACGGACTGGATCTCGTCCGTTAGCTCCAACTTTAACATCTGTAATGAACAAAGGAGAATGGAATTTTTTTACTTTCTTGTAGCTATCCTCTAGAGATGCATCGATTTCTATAAGGTCCCAAATACGTTTATTTTTCACGGATTTGCTTGATGCATTTAAAAACCCCTCACCTGGCGGATTAACTTGAACAACAATGTCGTCGCCGTTTAAAACGACAGAAGGAAGCGGAATAGACATCCAAACCTTCTCATAATCCACTTTCATGGGTTAACCCGCTCTGGTATTTCAAAAAGCTTTCTAATTACCTCTTTTGCGGAGTTCTCTCTTAAAAACTCAGTTGTTAATTGTTTTGATAAACCGAAAATATCCAAATAACGTTTTAGATGCTTTCGAGCTATCCTTACTCCGAGAAATTCGCCATAAAATGATAAAGTTTCATCGTAGTGTCCGGCGATTACTTCAATAAGGCCCAATCCAGCAGGACTTGACGGCTGAGGCTCTCCATTCACAAATGCTGATATTTGAGAGATTACCCAAGGCTTTCCGATTACACCCCGCCCCATCATTAATCCATCAGTCTCGGACACCTTTAAGGCTTGGCTAGCCGAGCTTATATCTACAATGTCCCCATTGGCTATAACTGGAATCTTAACCGCTTTTTTAACTTCCAGAATGGCATTCCAATCCGCAAAGCCTTTATAAAATTGATTGCGAGTTCGTGCATGGATTGTAATTAACTGTACACCACACTGTTCAGCTAATAGGGCAAGGTCTTTTGCATTTTTCGAGCCATCATCCCATCCAAGACGCGCCTTCAAGGATACAGGCACGTTAACAGCGTTTACAACTCTCTCTACAATCGCTGAAGCTTTTTTCAAATCGCGCATAAGGGCCGAGCCAGAATAACCTCCAACGACTTTTTTCGCAGGACAGCCCATGTTAATGTCTATTGCTCCGGCGCCAAGATCCGAAACTATTTTTGCGGCCTCGCCCATTGTTGCTGGCTCACACCCTGCGAGCTGCACCGCTGTATTGGAGAAACTGGTGCCCAATTCAATCTTTTGGTTTTTTACAGGTCTCGAAAGTAAGCTATTATCCGCTATCATTTCACTAAAAACCATATCCACACCAAATTTAGAAACCACATTTCTAAATGGTAAATCCGTAACTCCTGCCATAGGAGCCAGAAGAACAGGAACCTTACCAGTATTTATGTTTGAATTTAGCGTCATGATAACTCCATTCACTTGAAATTAGTATGGCAATTAAACTTGAACAATAATTTATGCTTTTTTTTTCATCACTCTACATTAAATGATTAAATTTTAGGCAATAAATGCTTATATTGAATATTTTGAGAAGAACACTTAGACCATTCTTAACGACTAATAATAAAAAGTGTGACATTCGATGAAGATTATTGCCTTAATACTTGCCGCTGGTAGAGGAACGCGAGCTGGGAGTGCAATGCCAAAACAATGGCAGAAACTGGGTAATAAAAGAATTATCGACCACTCAATAGATTTATTTAAGAATATCTCCAGAATTAATAATGTAATGGTAGTCCTTCACCCAGATGATCTTCATCTTTTAAATAGAAGCGATGTTTTGTTTACGAAAGGTGGGCATACAAGATCCGAGTCTGTTAAATTTGGCCTAGAGGCTTTGAAACAAAATGAAATGCCAGATTACGTGCTAATTCACGATGCAGCGCGGCCATCAACTCCACTAAATGTTATTAATAATGTTCTTGATAATTTAGATACGGCCGATGCCGTATCGCCTGGGTTACCTGTTACAGACACGCTCTGGGAAGTCATCGACGAAGAGGTGATGCAAACCAAAAGTAGGAAGAATATCTGGCGGGCTCAAACGCCACAAGGCTTTAACTTCACAAAGATATTTGATGCTCACGTAGCCAGTTCATCGACTGCGACTGATGATGTTGAAGTTGCCACTTCAGCGGGAATAAAAGTTAAAGTAATACGCGGTAGCGAAAAAAATATTAAAATAACAACAGCCGAAGATTTTGATCGCGTTACGGCTGTTTTAGGATATTAATTATGGATATAAGAATTGGTAACGGCTTTGATGTACACGCTTTTGAGGAAGGAAACTTTGTAATCTTAGGTGGAGTTAAAATTCCTCACACCTCTAAACTTAGCGGACACTCAGACGCAGATGTGGTACTGCATGCCATAACAGACGCCATTTTCGGAGCACTAGCACAGGGAGACATCGGCACTCATTTTCCACCAGATGACAAAAAATGGAAGGATGCCCCGAGCGAGATTTTTCTCAAATATGCAGTGAAGCTGGCAAAAAGTAAAAACTTTGAAATAGGTAATGTTGACTGTACCATAATTTGTGAAAAACCAAAAATTAAACATCATTCTGAATTAATAAAGATAAACATTCAAAATATTATTAATCTAAAAAAGGATAGAATTTCTGTAAAGGCCACAACCACCGAAAGGTTGGGCTTTACCGGGCGCGAGGAGGGAATTGCTGCTTTAGCCACAGCAACTCTTATCACCCCATGAGCGCAGCAATTGCCACAATATTTGGAATTGGTTACCTTCGGCCTGCTCCGGGAACCTGGGGCTCTTTATTTGCTCTCGTTCTAGCAATATTATTGTTAGAGTCTTTTGGAATAATAGGGTTTGCAATTGCACTCTTATCTGTTTGTGTATTTGGGTGGTGGGCTACAAGCGAGTACTTAAAAAGAACGGCAAATAAAGACCCCTCCGAAGTTGTTATTGATGAACTTATAGGACTGTGGATTGCAGTCTTACCGATTGCTTGGGCAGTTTTTTTTTACAACCTACCCTCGTTAGACTTATGGCCAGGGTGGATATCTTCATTTTTCTTTTTTCGCATATTTGATATTTATAAACCGTCGTTAATCGGTTGGGCGGATGAGAAAAACGGGGCATTAGGAGTCATGTTAGATGATATTTTTGCCGGAATCACTGCAGCAATTTGTACAATTATTTTAGCAGTTTTTTATCATGGTATTTCTTGAATATGACTGATCTCAAGGACTTATATGCTATCGCAAAAAAACGCGGGAGTAAAATTGTTTCCGCCGAAAGCTGTACTGCCGGTTTGCTAGCGGCTTGCCTAACTGAAATGCCTGGCTCGTCAGCTTTTTTTGAGCAAGGTTATATTACATATTCAAACCGTTCTAAAATTAGTGTCTTAGGAGTAGATAAGAAGACTCTAGAAAAACATGGAGCCGTCAGTGAGGAAGTAGCAAAGCAGATGGCAGAAGGAGCTTTGAATAGATCAATGGGTACCATAGCTATTTCAATCACAGGTATTGCTGGTCCCGGTGGGAGCGATTACAAACCCGAAGGTTTAGTTTGCTTTGCAATTGCTAAAAAAAATGGTAAAATTAGAGTTGAAACTGTGGAATATGGCCCTTTAGTAAGAAATAATATTAGATCTTCAGCAGTCATAAAAGCAATAGAACTATTGCATGAGGAGCTTTCGGTAACCTAATCAGGATAAAGAGCCTCTGCCTGCTTTTCAAATGCATTTAAAACACGATGCATTGCTTCATTAAAGACAACACCTACTATTTTTTGCAATACAGCATTCTTCATTTCAAAATCTACGTAAAAAGAAACCTCACTACCGTTATTGACACTTTTAAACCTCCATTTGGAGTACATTCGTTTGAAAGGTCCGTCTATATATTCGGTGATTATCTGGTTTTCAGATCGCATCAAGGTAACCTTACTCCCAAACTTTTCACGGAATACTTTAAAACTAATAACCAGATCAGCTTCTAGAACTTCATTATTTTCAATAAAACTTCTAGAGTGTATTCTCGAAGCCGAACACCAAGGGAGAAATTGGGGGTAACTATCTACATCCGCCACCAATTCAAACATCTGTTCCGGCTGATATTTTAAAATTTTTGTTTCAGAGTGAGTAGGCATTAATATTTTTTTGTAGTGACAGTTTGTCAGAGATACGTAATGTTGTTGAAAAAATAAAGGGTGATTTAATGTCAGAGCGACCATATGTCATTGATGAAATGATTTCTGCAAAAGCAATTGCGGCCAGAGTAGAGGAGCTCTGCAAAAATATTCAGAATGAATTCGTAGGTACAGATAAACTCATTGTAGTAGGTTTGCTGCGAGGTTCATTCGTATTTATTGCAGACTTGGTGCGTGAGTTAGATCTGCCGGTAGAAGTTGATTTCTTAGAAGCATCATCTTACGGCGATGGGATGGAAAGCTCAAGAGAAGTGCGCATATTAAAAGACCTAAGGGGAGCAATTGAAGGAAGAGACGTACTGGTCGTAGAAGATATAGTCGATACTGGCTATACTTTGAGCCATGTAATAGCATTACTGAAATCGAGGGGGCCCGCTCGGTTAAAATCAATTGCTTTACTTGATAAGCCAAGCAGACGAGAGATTGATGTTAAAGCAGACTGGACAGGTTTTGAGATACCAGATGAGTTTGTTGTTGGTTATGGAATTGACTATGCTCAACGCAACAGAAATTTGGACCACATTGGAAAAGTTCGTTTTACTGGCTAGAATATACCTAGTCAAGTTTTATTTCCCTCTCCATACTGGATCACGTTTCTCAGAAAAGGCACGTGCTCCCTCTAATTGGTCTTCTGAACGATACAAGGTTTCAACCGTTCGAAACTGACTTTTTGTAATCATATTTAAGGCATCGTTAAACTTCATATTTTCTGCTTCTCGAACAACTTCCTTTATTGCAGCATATACCAAAGGAGGACCTGAAGCTAAAAGTTCAGCTAGCTCTCTGGCTTTTGAAAGTAAATCATTTGACTTGTGAACCTGGTTTATCAAACCCCATCTCGCCGCTTCCTCCGAATCAAGCCATCTCCCAGTAAATAACATTTCCATTGCTATGTGATATGGGATGCGTTTTGGTAACTTTAATGATGCAGCATCTGCAACAGTACCAGAACGTATTTCCGGCAAGGCAAATGAGGCATGTTCTGCCGCCAATATAATATCTGCAGAAAGAGCTAATTCAAGACCGCCGCCGCAACAGATACCATTAACGGCCGCAATAACTGGTTTATTCATGTGGGGTAACTCTTGCAGACCACCAAAACCACCAACGCCGTAATCGCCGTCTACCGCGTCGCCATCTGCCGCAGCTTTTAAGTCCCAGCCCGCACAAAAAAATTTTTCTCCAGACCCGGTAATAATTGCAACTCTCAAATTAGGGTTATCTCTAAAATCACAAAATACATCACCCATAATCTTGCTTGTCTTTAAATCTATGGCATTTGCTTTTGGCCGATCCAAAGTAACTTCAAGAACGTGTCCGTCGATATTTGTCTTTACAGATTCAGTAGACATACACTAACCCTAACTACATTTTTATTAAAGCATCAACAGCAATGGCTCTAGAAGCTGTGATTAAGAATGGATTTATTTCTAACTCAGACAAGCAATGACTATTCTTGATTACAAATTCCTGAAGCTTAAAAATATTCTTTATAAATGGATCCATATTTATTGCATCCGAGCCTCTATAGCCATCAATTACTTTTGATATTCTCAAATTTTTAATCGCGGCATTTAATTCATTTCTATTAAATGGCATGACTAAACTTTGGCTATCAGATAAAATTTCAGTAAAAATCCCTCCAGCCGCAATCGTTAGAACAAAACCATGGGCGGGATCATTGATAATACCAACTAATAACTCAAGTAGTACATCACTTATCATCTCTTCAATCAAATATTCAGAAAAAGCCATTTCACCAAAAGCTATTTTTAATTCTTCAGCGCTAGTTAGACCTAATCGAACTCCCCTATTTTCAGTTTTGTGAGATAATCCAAGCGCTTTGATAACTACAGGAAACTCAAAGGGCAGACTGTCCAATAGTTCGTTATTTTTAACCACAACATTTCGCGGCGTATCGACTCCAATTTCAGATAATAATGATTTTGAATACGCTTCGTCTAGCAGGCGGGAGTTCTTATTATTATTAGGCAAAATTACCGGATTTTTAAATATATCGAAATCAGTTTTTTGAGTAGACGCTGCAACTATTGCTGCTAAACCTTCGTCTATTCCGCAAAGGGGAATTAGATCTTTTTGCATTAATTCTTTTGCTAAACTTTCTTCAATATTTTCAGCAAGCGTGGACAGCAAAGCAACCGGTTTTTTGATTGCTTTTTTTGTAACCATTGCGGCTTCCACAACGCAGTCCCAAGCAGCAGGGTCGCACAAATCTGGTCTGGGAAAGTCCACAATAATTATTCCAATATCTATATTTGTACCTTGCATTATTGATATAAATGTTTGCGCCATTTTATCTGCATTCCCCCAAATGTAGGTATGATAATCCAATGGATTTGCTAGCGCCACTTTGGCTCCTAATGCAATCTTAAGGTCCTCTATTTGTGTTTTTGTTAACTTTGGAAACGAAATCTGCTTACCATTGGAAATATCTGCAATTAAACTTGCCTCTCCACCAGAACAGGATACAGACGCTACAGATGGACCTGATAATCTACCATGACAGTGAAAAATTTTTAGAGTTTCGATAAATTCGGCTAAGGAATCCACCCTTGCAACTCCAAGCCTTTTCATTAGGGCTGCCGCCCCTTTGTCACTGCCCGCGAGTGAGGCCGTATGAGATACCGCGGATACTTTTGCGTGTTCTGACTTACCAATTTTTATAATAACGATGGCTTTGCCCAGCCGATCACATAAACTCACTAACTTTTCAAAATTCCTTATCGACCCTAGGCCCTCCACATACAATCCCAAAGCGGAAACTCTTTTATCTTTTACGATATTCATAGCCAGTTCAGCCAGTCCAAGCTGCGCTTGATTTCCAGCAGTTACTGCGTAACCTATGGGCAAACCTCTTTTTTGCATCGTTAGATTGATCATTATATTTGAGCTCTGTGTAATAACGGCAACGCCACTATCTACCTTTTGGCCCCCGTGCTGGTCCGGCCACAAACAAAAATTGTCAAAATAATTTATTATGCCGTAACAATTAGGTCCCAGAATGGGCATCTTTCCAGCCATATTAATCAATGTTTCTTGTAATTCGCGACCATCATTTAGCTCACTTACAGCTTCTGAAAACCCAGACGCAAAACAAACTGCGCCGCCACAGTTGGCCTTCGAAAGTTGCGAAATGATATCGATTGTAGCAACTCTGTTAACCCCAACAAAAGCAGCATCAATCAGAACAGGCAACTCATCAATATTTCTGTATGTTTTACAACCACAAAACATGTTTTCAGATGGATGCACTGCAAATATCTTTCCATTAAACCCAATTTTTTTTAATTGGAAAACAATAGATTTGCCCCAAACCCCTCCCCCAATAACTAATACATTTCTAGGTTTAAGAAACCTATCTAAACTATTGATTTTGATTGTTTTTACCACTTATAATTTCACAGTACTATGAGCCAAGAGGCCTTAACAGCTCTCTGCTGATTATGTGTTTTTGGATTTCTGAAGTGCCATCCCAAATACGTTCTACTCTCGCATCACGCCAGAATCTTTCAATAGGATAGTCGTTCATTAGTCCCATACCACCATGAATTTGCAAGGTCGCATCAGTTACACGTGCAAGCATCTCGGATGCATAAAGTTTCGCAGAAGCAATTTCTCTATTAGCGTTCATACCTTGGTCTAATTTCCATGCAGAACTTAATGTAAGCAGATCTGCAGCATCGATTTCAGTGATCATATCTGCTAACTGAAAACTAACACCTTGAAATTTTCCAATACTTTTTCCAAATTGCTTCCGCTCTGCACTATAATTCAATGCATATTCAAAGCATCGCCTTGCTCGGCCGACTGACATAGTGGCAACCGTAATACGAGTGGCATATAACCAGGTGTTCATGACTTCAAAACCACCGTCTACTTCGCCAAGAACTTGCTCGTTCGATAATCGGCAATTATCGAATTCAAGGATCATATTATTATAACCTCGATGACTGACTGACTTATAGCCATCTCGTATGGTAAAACCTTGCGTTCCTCTATCAACTAAAAATGCAGTAATCCGCTTCTTAGGCCCTTTGAGGGTTTGATCCTCACCAGTAGCAACAAATACAATCACAAAATCTGCATGATCAGCTCCTGAAATAAAATGTTTGACACCATTTAATAGCCAATCGCCCCCATCACGATAAGCCGAGCATTTCATACCTCTCACATCGGATCCAGCATCTGGTTCCGTCATAGCCAGCGCATCCATTTTTTCGCCTCTTACAGCTGGAAATAAATATCTCTCTCTTTGATCATCGGTGCACGCCATCAAAATATTTTGAGGACGTCCAAAAAAGTGATTTAGCGCCATCGAAGCACGACCTAACTCTCGTTCGACCAATGCAAACTCTAGATGGTTAAGGCCGGCACCACCGACTTCGCTTGGAAAATTACACGCGTAAAATCCAAGATCGATAGTCTTCTTTTTAATTTCATCAGAAACTTCTTTACGAACTACCCCGGTAGCCTCCACCTCACTCTCAAATGGATAAATTTCTTTTTCGACAAAGTTTCTGACAGTATCTACTATCATCTTCTGTTCGTCAGACAATCCAAAATCCATAACTCACCTATTTGAATATTTCTTGTAATTTTGAAGCAACTTCACCCACTGGCTCACTTGATTTTCGCGTATTTAGATCGACATGAAGTAGAAATTGTTCGCAAGTCGCTAGCTCGATCTTATCTGTTTTGCGTCTCATTGTATGAAAAAGCTTAAGCTTTTTTCCATCGACAAGCAGAACAGATGTATCCACATAAATATGCTCACCGGCTAAAGTTTCATTTAAATATTTTATATGATTTTCAACTGTAAAATAACTATTCCCAGAATCAATATACACAGAGTCAACACCTACTGAAGATAAAAAGCCATCAGCCGCATCTGAAAATACTTGACCATATCGACCTTCGTTCATGTGACCATTATAATCTGTCCAATCAACGGGAATAACCCTCTCCACGCTAACAATCATTTTATTTTTTAAAGTTTTCTTCTCAGATATCATTTCCTCGTGATTAGAAATCAAATTGCCAGCGGCAAAGTTTTGCTGTTTCAGACTACGTAAAATTGCTACTAAGTTTTTGTCCCTAGTACGCTCAAGTTCACGGATTGATTTATCGCCGGACTGGCTATCAGATTGGGATGCTATTTTTTTTACAAGCTCATCCGTCAGTTCGGGTACATCCATCAACTTTGTCCACGGCCATTGTAAGCATGGACCAAATTGAGATAAAAAATG
This sequence comes from Candidatus Salinivivens marinus, assembly GCF_965655845.1. NCBI lineage: Bacteria > Pseudomonadati > Pseudomonadota > Alphaproteobacteria > Rhodobacterales > Paracoccaceae > Candidatus Salinivivens > Candidatus Salinivivens marinus. Next base: position 32,688 of record NZ_CBFHHX010000012.1, on the reverse strand, counting down.
TTGCATGCCTGCTTTACCGCCCGCAATGCGATATGTCTCAAATAAGCCCATTTGAGCCCAACGAAGACCAAAACCATATCGAATTGCATTGTCAATTTCTGAAGTAGTAGCAATATCATCATTTATTAACCACAGAGCTTCTCGCCAAACTGCCTCAAGAAATCTATCAGCTAAATGAGCATCAATCTCTTTTCGAACATGCAATGGAAAGAACCCTAACTTTTTTAAAACATCCATCGCTTTTTTTATATCCCGCGCGGACGTTTTATCGCTTCCGACAACTTCGATAAGGGGCAGCAAATAAACCGGATTAAATGGGTGACAAACTATAATTTTTTCTGGTGCTTTGGAATTTTCTTGCAATTCCGAAGGCTTGAACCCGGACGTTGAAGACGCAATTATTGCTGAGGTCTTACAAAATGTTTGAATTTCGTCATATACATCATGTTTGACATTTAATCTTTCGGGAACACTTTCTTGAATCCAATCCGCATCAACAACAGCTTCAGCAACGCTCTCGCAAAACTTAATTTTTCCCTCATTAGGTAACTTAGACTCGTAAAGCATAGGGAGGGAAAATCTCGCATTATCGATAACTTCCAATAGAGTTTGCTCTGCATTTGGATCTGAATCATAAACGTAAACATCTAAACCGTTTAACAAAACCCTGGCAGCCCAACCACCACCGATTACTCCACCCCCTATAATTGCGACTTTCTTTATCATATTTCTAACGCTTCATGCCCTTACACCAAATTTACGCGGTCCGCTCTGTGTATCCATCAACAGCCATAGCTTGTCCTGTTATCATGGAGGCTTGATCACTAGCCAAAAATAGAGCCATATCAGCAACATTTTCTTCGCTAACAAAACTTCTCATAGAAGTACCCTCAGAATAAACCGTTCTGAGATCATCTTCCGAAATTCCTGAAGCCTTACTTTCCATCGACAAAACGCGTTTCATTCTATCTCCACTCACAGCACCTGGGCAAATGGCATTCACACGCACGCCATAATCACCTAATTCCATAGCCATTGATTTTGTTAGGCCAACAATACCCCACTTTGCTGCAACATAAGGAGATCTATTTGGAACACCGAATAATCCGGAAGTAGATGAGGTAAAAATTATGCATCCATTTTTTTGTACCTTCATTATTCCAGATGCCCACGAAGCACTATAGAATGCACCAAACAGGTTGACTTCTACACATCTCTTCCATTCATTGTGATCAATTTCGTCAATGGGACCTGCCGGGCCTCCCACTCCTGCATTTGCGTACATCACGTCGACCCCGCCAAACTCATCAATAATATTATTATGGAAATTTTTCATTTGATTGCTGTCAGAAACATCAGCGCAAAACGAAATGGCTATTTCGTAATTTTCAGACGCCCTCTTCACCAGCGCAATATCTTCATCACAAATTGCCACCCTCGCGCCCTCTGCAAGATGACGCTTAGCAATGGCTAGCCCAATACCACTTCCACCACCAGTAATAACAATACGACGAGACATCTTATGAACTCGGTGCAAGCTTTTTTAAATTTAATTTATTTCTAACTTCTTTAGCATCCATAAGTTCGGCCCCCATCCCCTCAATTATAACTTTCGCTCTCTCAACCAATTGCTCATTGGTTGCCAGAACTCCTTTTCTTAACCAAAGGTTATCTTCAAGTCCAACACGTACATTTCCTCCCGCCAAAACTGCTGCTGCGACGTAAGCCATTTGATTTCGTCCCAGGGAAAAGGCTGAAAAAGTCCAATCTTTTGGCACATTATTAACCATTGCCATAAAAGTATTTAAATCGTCAGGGGCCCCCCAAGGCACTCCCATACAAAGTTGAACCAAAGCATCCGGAGCGATAGCTTTTTCTGATACAAGCTGTTGTGCAAACCATAGATGCCCTGTATCAAAGGCTTCTATTTCTGGCTTAACGCCTAATTCAGTCATCATGCCCCCCATAGAACGCAACATTCCAGGCGTATTGGTCATCACGTAATCAGCTTCGGCAAAATTCATCGTCCCACAATCCAGGGTACAAATTTCAGGTAAACATTCCACTATATGAGCAACTCGCTCTTCAGCGCTTATCATATCAGTTCCTTTTGCCAAAGGTAACGGAGATTTTGGTCCTCCCAAAACTAAATCACCCCCCATTCCAGCAGTTAGGTTTAACACGACATCAACTTCCGAGGAGCGTATTCTGTCAGTCACTTCACGATAATAGGATAAATCACGACTTGGCTCACCAGTATCAGGATCTCTAACATGGCAATGAACTATTGCAGCCCCTGCTTTTGCGGCGAGAATAGCACTGTCAGCAATGTCTTTGGGGCTTCGGGGCACAAATTTACTTCTATCTTGTGTACTGCCCGATCCCGTTACCGCGCATGTGATAAATACCTTTTTGCTAAAATTTAGGGGCATTTTTAACTTTCTAAAATTATATGATCTATATTACTAATGTAACTAAAAACCGATTAATTATTAAGAAGAATTTACGGTATTATATAACAAATTACCGACATAGTCTTATAATTTGACACATGTAAGTTGCTGAACTTTTTTAGCTCAAAACATATCTGCGGTTATGTATATCTGCAATTATTGCTGACTACTCTTTTTCAACAGCTCTATACCCCAATGCTACAACAAATTTTTCAGAACTATCTGAGCGACTGCTTGGGGGTTTAAAGTTGAAAACTTTTCTAAAACGGTTTTTAAGAATTTTCTGCAACTCGCCCTCTGCTCCACCAGCCAGAACTTTTGCTACGAAAGTACCTTCTAATTCCAGAACATCAAACGCAAAAAATGCAGCCGCTTCACAAAGAGCCATGATTCTCAGATGATCCGTTTTTTTATGCCCCGAAGATGGCGCCGCCATGTCCGATAAAACAACTGAAGCCTTACCACCTAAAAAATTTTTTATTTGTGCATCAGCATCATGCGATAAGAAGTCTAATTGATACAGCTCTACACCGGGGATGGGCTCTACTTCCTGCAAGTCTACTCCAATAACTTGCCCAGTATGTTCTCCTTTGAAATTTCCTTGTGCATTTACTCTTTCGGATACAACCTGACACCAACCGCCCGGAGCACATCCCAGATCAACCACCCGAGATCCGGGTTCGAGGAACTTAAATTTATCATCAAGCTCCATAATTTTATAAGCCGCTCTACCTCTATAACCCTCCGCTTTTGCCCTTTTCACATAAGGATCATTAAGTTGCCTTTGCAACCATTTAACTTGAGAAACAGTTCTTCCACGAGCACTTTTTACACTTGCTTTTAATTCTCTCTGCCCTCTGCCAGAGTTTTTTTGTTTACCAGCCAAAATTTCAGATCCTGCAATCCTTATTGTCTCTATCAGACCTGCTATAAAGCAGTACCTTCTATCAAACCGTCTGCGCACATTTGAGCGTATAAAAGTCCTTCTCGTAATCCACGATCGGCAACCGATAGTCGGTCTGTTGGCCAGCAGCGTAAAAGCGCCTGAAGTATAGCCGATCCCGACATAATTAAAGCGTGTCGATCATTTCCTATTCTTGGATCATGTCTACGACCATCTGGACCAAGCTCTAAATATGAATTTATAACTTTATCAATTTGCTCTGAACTCATCCTAAGTCCGTCCACCTTTGTGCGGTCATATCGTTTAAGCCCAAGATGACTGGATGCAACTGTCGTGACTGTACCGGAAGTTCCAATAATCTGAAATGCTTGTCGCTCCTCCGCATTTTTTAGCGGAGCAAAATCATAAGGAGCAAAATCAGCCAATTTTTCTTCAAAATAACAGCTCATTAGTGCGTAGCGAGCAGGGTCGTCTTGAACATCTCTGAATTGATCACGTAAAGTTGCCACTCCAAGCGGCACTGAAATCCAATCAATCACCTTGGCCGCTGGAAATGGACCATCAAAATGATGGAAACCAGCGTGAAGTCTCATTATTGATCTTGGTCTATCCCAGCTTGGCACCGAGCTCAGATCAATCCAAACTAACTCGGTTGACCCACCTCCAATATCAACCACCAATAGCTGCTCCGTTTTTGCGCTAACAAGAGGCGCACACGAAATTACAGCCAAACGCGCCTCTTCTTCCGGCTTTATAATTTCTAATCTGAGACCAGTTTCTCTCTTGACGGCAGCGATAAAATCACTTGCGTTCAAAGCTCTTCTACACGCCTCAGTTGCTACTAATCGCATCCGCCGGACTTTGTGTTTTTTCAATTTTTGTTTGCACACTCGAAGAGCTTGGATTGTACGATACATGGAAGTTCGGCTCATACGTCCGCTACGCTCAAGACCAGCCCCGAGCTGAACAGTCCTGGAAAAACTATCCACGACATGAAATTGACTACCCTTGGACTGGGCAATCAACATTCTACAACTATTTGTCCCCAAGTCCAAAGCGGCATATAAGTCGGTCGGACTTGGCGACATTGGTGAGGCGTCCTCAACCACTTTCGGGAAAACATCCACACCTTTTGGACGCTTGGGCGCCATAGCATTACGCCCCCTATTAAATAACTTAAGTAGACGATAGATGTGACGGCTGCATTTCGCAAGGCAATTTAATGAGGATTTATAATTTTACAAAAAATTTTAGTCGCTCTTTGACAAAAGCTAGTCGAAAACCGACGTGGCATAAAAGTGCAGCTGCCCTACATGTGAGACTCGATGAGAAGGAATAGGAATGCCTGAAGTAACAGTTGTGTACTGGCGCGACATCCCAGCCCAAGTGATCGTTGGCAAGGGTAGACGTGGCTCAAAAATTCAGTTGAGTGAACGGTTTGAACAAGCAATCGATAGAGCAGCCATGAAGTGTAATCTAAGAGGTTCCGACGATTATTTGGCTGAATGGCACAAGGCAGAGCCTTACCTCATCGAGGGTGATCCCGATACAGTTGCCAGAAGTGAGGCAGAACGAATTGAGTCAGAATACAGTCAAGAAAAACTGAAATATCTTATCGAAAACGAAGGCTGGAAGTGATACTTTTCTAGGAGTTAAAATGGCACTTTTAAACTTTAAAAAATCTAAAGACCAACCTGCGCCTATCAAAGACTTCAATGGTCTTCTTAACGGGTTTTCTATGGAAATAATGCCTCGAACTGCTGCAAAAGTTGAAAGTTTTGCCAGTATATTACCCAAGAATACTTTAATTTACATCGCTCATATCGATGGAACTTCAATTGATGATATGGTTAGAACCGCAGTAAGGCTAGGAAATGAAGGATTTAAAGTAATGCCACATTTTCCGGCGCGCATAATTAAAGACAAGCCCACTTTATCGGACTGGATAGACCGTTACGTATCAGAAGCTGGCGTTAAGCAAGCTCTTCTACTGGCCGGCGGGATCGATACACCAAAGGGCAGCTTTGACTCTTCGATGCAGTTACTTGAAACTGAAATGTTCGATAAATATGGTTTCACGGATTTAAATGTCGCAGGCCATCCAGAGGGAAATAAGGATATCGACTCGGACAATACCAATAAAAATGTTGATATGGCTCTTGAATGGAAGCAAAAGTTTTCAGAACGAACTGACGCTAATATGGGTATCACGACCCAGTTCGCTTTTGACTCAGTCCCAATTTTTGAATGGGCAAACAGAATTAATGCAGCGGGGATCACTTTACCCATAAACGTGGGCGTAGCGGGACCTGCTAAGTTACAAACGTTAATTAAATTCGCGATAGCATGTGGAGTAGGTCCATCACTGAAAGTTCTTCAGAAAAGGGCCTTGGATCTTACAAAGCTTTTACTTCCTTATGAGCCGACAGAAGTTTTGGATGCATTGGCGACAGGTGTAGGCAAAAACCCTAATGCAAATATATCCAGTATTCATTTTTTTCCACTAGGCGGCATTAAGACTAACGCCGAGTGGATTTCAAATAACTTAAAGAAAAATATTAAGTCTGCTTAATACTTGCGAGGTAAAAAATGGCGCGAACCATAATTGAATCAAAGTCAAAGACTGCAATAATAGGTTTTGATGAACCATTTTGTGTTATTGGAGAACGTATAAATCCAACAGGTCGAAAAAAATTAGCATCAGAACTCGAAGCCGGAAACTTTACTACGGTGCAAAGTGATGCATTAGCTCAAGTGGAAGCCGGCGCGAACATTTTAGACATAAATGCAGGTGTTGTATACAACTCGAACCCAAATCCAAACGAGACTGAACCACCACTTATGGTTGATCTTATAAATTTAGTTCAAAATTTAACAGACGTACCGCTCTGTATAGATAGCTCCGTGCCTGCAGCATTGGAAGCTGGATTGGTGGCCGCAGAAGGTAGACCGTTGTTAAATTCTGTTACTGGGGAAGAGGACCGATTAGAATTCGTTCTGCCTCTCGTTAAAAAATATAATGTTCCTGTTGTAGCAATATCCAATGACGACACAGGAATTTCAGAAGACCCCGATGTACGATTTATGGTTGCAAAAAAAATAGTTGAAAGAGCAGCAGATTTTAATATACCAGCGCACGATATTGTAGTTGACCCTTTGGTGATGCCAATTGGCGCAATGGCGACTGCAGGAAACCAGGTGTTTACCTTAGTTCGAAAGTTAAGGGAAGAACTTGGGGTTAATACCACATGCGGCGCTTCAAACATATCTTTTGGTTTGCCAAACAGGCATGGAATTAATAACGCCTTTCTGCCAATGGCAATGGGAGCAGGAATGACGTCTGCAATTATGAACCCAGTAGCATTACCCGTTTCTACGAAAAAGATTGAAGAAAAAAAGGAAGAAATTCAAAAAGCTGGGATTGTTCTTCCTGTAGACTTAGACCAAGAAACTTTTGTTAAAATTTTCGGTCTAGGATCAACTAAGAGCAGCGCTGGTAAAGAAATGGAAGCTATACGTGCTGCTAATTTATTAACAGATAATGATTCTCATGGCTCCTCTTGGATACAATTTAACAAACCTTCATCTTCAGGCAGTCAAGTCTCCGGTCGAGGTGGAAGACGTGGCGGACGTAGGCGAACTGCATAGTAGAAAATTAAAAATCATTTTTACATAACTTTACTTGTATAAGATACTAATACTAATAATGTATTACCCGACTATGTGCATCTAAAACCGACTCGTGCATCATTTCAGAAAGAGTTGGATGTGGAAACACGACGTGGATCAGATCATCTTCAGTAGTTTCCAGCGCTTGACCAATTACATACCCTTGAATTAGCTCTGTTACCTCAGCGCCAATCATATGCGCACCTAACAACTCACCAGAACTTGTGTCAAATATTGTTTTGATAAAACCCTCTTTTTCCCCTAAAGCGATAGCCTTTCCATTTCCTATAAAAGGAAACTTTCCAACATTTATTTTATAACCCGCTTTTTGAGCTTGAGCCTCGGTTAAACCAACCGATGCAATTTGAGGGTAAGAGTAAGTACAACCCGGAATAGCAATTGGATTTATTGGCTTTACGCTCTGCCCCGCTATTTTTTCTGCCACGAGCACACCCTCATGGCTAGCTTTATGCGCTAACCAAGGAGCGCCTGTTAGATCACCTATTGCATAGATACCTGACGTAGTTGTTTCACAGTACTCATCGGTAACCACGTGATTGGCCTTCGTTTCCACACCAACTTCTTCTAATCCTAGCCCTTCTATATTACCGATTATTCCGACTGCAGAGATTACTGTATCAAATTCCAACACTTCAGTAACACCGTTACAGTCAATTGACGCTACTACTTGGTTCTTTTTCTTTTCTAATTTTTGTACTTTCGCGCCTGTTTTGATGGTCATTCCTTGCTTTGCAAATTGTTCTGCAGCTAACGAAGAAACCTCCTCGTCTTCAACTGGCAGTATTCTATCAAGAACCTCCACAATAGTCGTGTTGGCACCAAATGTGTTATAAAAACTAGCAAACTCTACACCTATTGCGCCCGACCCAATAACCAAAAGCTTTTTGGGCATTCTTGACGGAGTTAAAGCGTGCTTATAGGTCCAAACAAGATCTCCATCTGCTTCCATGCCCGGAAGCTCTCGCGCTCTAGCACCGGTCGCTAGAACAATATTTTTTCCTGTGATTTTTTCGTATTTCCCGTCACTAGTAATACTAACATTGGACCTATCCAACAATTTAGCTTCACCAGAGAACACAGTTACTTTATTTTTTTTCAAAAGATGCCCAACACCCTGATTTAATTGACCTGAGATCTTTCTCGATCTTTCTACTATCTTATTTAAATCAAAGCTTATTTTTTCTGCAGATAACCCAAATTCTTTTGCACGTTCTGCCAAGTGATAAACTTCAGCACTCCGCAACATTGCTTTTGTTGGAATGCATCCCCAATTAAGACAAATACCACCAAGATGTTCGCGCTCAACCACGGCCACATTAAGACCTAACTGGGAAGCTCTAATGGCGGCCACGTACCCTCCAGGCCCAGCACCCAACACGATCAAATCAAATAAAGTAGAAGCCATAAACACCACCTTCCAAATAAGTTTAGTATTAAACTAATTTTTAAATCAACTCAATGCAGGAGCTATGCTTAAGCGGAATTTGCGAGTTGTGTATAGGTCATACCGTACCCGCCATTTTTCATAAAATCGGTCTCAAGAGCAGAATTCTTTCGATTTAAAGCTTCATTCCTGGTTGGAAAACGACCAAATTTTCGAATAACTTCACGATGCGTTTTGGCATGCAAGAGATTATTAATCCCATCGGCTGGCATTCTTTCATTCATTAACCTGATACATCGCTCTTGGTCTTGCAAGCTTTCCGAATGCATAAGGGGAAGGTAGAAAAATTGACGAGCTGGCTCGCTAATAGCAAGATCAAATTTATGCGTTATCGCCTGTTTTGCAGCTGCGAGAGCAATACTATCAGATGAAAACGCTTTTGAGGAACCTCTAAACATATTTCTTGAAAATTGGTCTAAAACCAAAATATACGCAAGTGAACCTGATGGATAGGTTAACCACATTCCAAACTTTCCATCCATTATGGATACCCATGTAGAGTAAAATTCCCGTAAAATTATACCGTCTAATTCTTTTGACGCAGCGTACCATTGCTTGGGATTGGTTTCATCTAACCAAAAACTTAAAATCTTCTCGGGGGTCATTTTAAAGATCCTCCCATATTTTATTATACTGCCCTTTTTTATTGTTAAAGCGATGCGTTATTATAGCAATACGGACAAGAAACAAATGTTAAAACTCAGTGTGATTTATGCATCACTTTTTTCATCGTCTTCATTAGCAATCTCGAAAGCATATTCTTGAGCTATTTCCACTGCAACACCTGTTGAGTTCGGCAAAACTGCTGCATAAACGGAGGTATCACTAACAGTCGCCCGTTGCGTCATTCTATAACCCGCATATGCAGCCAAAGTGCTCATTAACAAAAATATAATAACAAAAAAGATTTCAGGCCCAAAGGCGTTCATAGCGTAACCTATTATAAGAGGCCCAGAAATTGCTCCAATCCCATTAACAAACAATAAACCAGCGGCAGCAGAAGCCATATCTTCATACTCAATAAAATCATTTGCATGGGCAATAATTAAAGAATAAAGCGGATTTGATAGCCCACCAACTAAAAATGCCGCAAATACCAATGCAAAAAAATAATCTCCCGCAAAATAAGCAAACACAGATCCGCCTGCGGACGAAGCAGAGATTAGAAAGATCAACAATCTTCTATCCATTCTATCCGACATCCATCCGATCGGATATTGGAAGATCATCGCTCCAATGTAAAAAGCTGCAACAAATAAAGAGATTTTAGGTAAAGATAAGCCTATTTGGGAACCAAATACAGCAGACATGCCAAATTGAGCCGAAAATACACCTCCTAGTAAGAACATACCTACGCAGCCCAATGGCGAGCTTCTGAATAGCTGCGCAAGGCTCATAGGTTTTGTGCGCTCAAAAGCAGGAGTGGGACTTACGGATAACAAAATTGGTGCAAAAGAGATAGATACAAGTATAGAAATAATAATGAACAAACTGTACCCATTTGGATTTCCAATTGCCAACACACCCTGTGCAGAAACAATTCCGATCATTTGCACTATCATATAAAGAGATAAAGCTTGTCCCCGCTTATCGTTATTAACGGAGTTATTTAACCAACTTTCTGCAGTAATGTAGACGCCACAATAACAGAAACCGATAACGATCCGACCGAATGACCAAAAAATAGGATTTGCCAGAAGCGGATACGCTATCAAAACTGCAGAAATAAATGATGCAAGCGCTGCAAAAACGCGAACGTGGCCGACACGTCGGATTAATTCTGGAACAAGACGGCTGGCTCCTAAAAAACCTACAAAATAAGCAGACATCACGACTGACAATTCAATAGTACTAAAGCCCTCTAATTCACCTCTGATCCCAATCAAGGTTCCTTGCAAACCATTTCCGACCATCAACAACATCATGCCGAGCATGAGCGCCCATGTATTTCCTAAGACGACAAACATGAATCAGACCTCTAAAATTCAAGCAATTTTAAAGCGTGTTTTACTAAAGTTTCTTCAACAAAAGCGACGCATCACCGTATGAAAAAAATCTATATTTTTTCTGTAGAGCATGTGCATAGATTTTCTTTATACGGTCAGCTCCCATTAACGCCGACACTAGCATTAGTAAAGTAGATTTTGGCAGATGAAAATTCGTCATAAGACCGTCAGCTACTTTGAAGTTAAATCCTGGATAAATGAATATATCTGTTTGACCGCTCCACGCATTAACTAAGCCATCATCTTGAGCTGCTGACTCAATCAATCTTAGAGCCGTCGTTCCTACTGGTATCACGCGATTCCCGCTTGATTTGGTTTCGTTTATTTCTGTAGCTGCAGTTTCCGAAATATAGCCAATCTCTGGATGCATTTGGTGTTCGCTAATATAATTAGCCTTTACAGGCAAAAAAGTCCCTGCACCAACATGCAACGTGACAAAAGTGGTGGTAACGCCTAACCTTTTGAGCTTAGTTAATAATTCTTTATCAAAATGCAGTGAAGCGGTTGGTGCTGCTACCGACCCAGGTTCTTTTGCCCATATCGTTTGATAGTCTACTACGTCCCTTGAGTCCGCCGATCTTTTTTTTTCGATGTAAGGAGGTAATGGCATTGAGCCAATAGCATATAGACTTTCATCTAATTCTTGGCCACATTTGTTAAAACAAAGAGTAGCAGTACCGTTAGATTTATGAGTAATTTTTGCATTCAAACCTAACCCAAGATCTATGATTTCGCCAAGATCTAGTTTTCGTAAAGGTTTTACAAGAGCGACCCATGTATCTTTTGCGACACGTTCGATCAAATTTATTGCTATTTTGGCTGTTACAATTTTTTTTGGACTTATGGTTCTGGTACGTGTTCCAGACAGACGCGCTGGTATGACCTTGGTATTATTCAGAACTAACCTATCTCCCGGTCGCAGCAAGTTTACCAAGTCACTAACTATTAAATCATCAATAGTATTATCTGTTGCTACAAGTAGTCGTGCGGACACCCTAGGGGTTTTGGGCCTAAGTGCAATTAAATCTGTTGGAAGTTCAAAGTCAAAATCTTCAAGCTTCATTTATCTACCTCAACCTTTGGTGGCGGCCTTCTGAAAATTTCTCGAAACATTCCAGGTGTCAGTACAGAAAATGGATTTACGAGAACCTTTGGTGAATCTGGATCACCCCAAAGGTCAAAATTGAAACCGATTAGGCCCTCTCCTTTTCGAGTTAAAACGGAACCAATCGCATTAATCGCATAAACAGGAGAAAAAACACCCTGAAAATCCAATAATCGATCATCTCTATCCAAATACCCATCGAGTGAAATACCGAGTGACGGACCGAAGAAGCTCGCACGATCAATGATGTATTGATCATCATCAAGTCTAAAATTTATATCACTTTCAGTCAGAAAAAGCCCTTGTCCTAGCATTTGCTCAAGCAATCCAATAATCGAAAGTGCTTGTAGTAATTTAGCTAGAGCTGGCAAATCATAAATCTTCAGATCTTCTGTTAATAACCTTCCTTCAATTTTGTCGTTATTACGATCAATTTTTAACTTAAGAGAACCTTCAGCACCCCTCTTTATAATTCCAGCTGCTTGTAAGAAAGCCCCGGCATTATTGGATAATATTTCAGTAGAGCTATTTTCAAGTTTGGAATCAAACGTACCAGTGACAGGATCAATGCCCATAAATAAACCATTAAAATTTCCGTTAATCTGGTCTGATACAAAGCTTGTTGAAAAATTATCAATATAAAAAGAGTCTGTGATATCAAGCCTATCCAAATTTACAAAAATCGGAGTGCTAAATTTACTTTTCCCATTTGAATCAATAGTTTTAAGATAGTTTGCAATGTTAACTTCACCACCTGTGATTTCCAATCCATTTTGGGATATAACACCAGAAATATCCAAGATATCTTCTCTGACCAACCGCTCTACAACAAATTTCTCATTATTGTTGATCCTCAAATCTACCCCTAAACCCTCTCCTGACATAGTTAGTTTGTCATATTGTATTCGATCCCCGATATGTCCAAGCACTTCCAAATTAGCCAAGGAAGTCTCATTTTTCATCCATCCAAGTTCCGGAATTCTTATTTCAAGGCCTTTTAGGTTTGACGTTAATCGGAATGTTGCGTCTTTATTTCTCGGAAAGTCTAAAGTGAAAAATGCTTCGGAACTGCCAGAAAACCACTCCTTTCCAGTACCCATTACAAAGTTGTGTAATATAGGCTCTGATATTAATATTTTTCCATCAATACGGGGAGCGATATTGAGACCTTCTTTTCCAAATCCAGAAATATATTTCAAATCAACTGGAATATCCCCAACGAGTATTGGTCCATTTAATTGTAAGCGACCCTCGTTTATTTCTAATGAAAGCCTTGCTGCTTCAAGATCATAAGGAAATGTTTTCTCACTAATCTTGATATCCTCAAGAGCTCCAAACAATTTATATATAATTTCTTGAGGCTTTATCTCACTTTTAAGTGGTAGATTTAGAATTCCCTTTAGTTTAGAACCTCCTTGAATACTATTTGGCACCTCAAAACCATTATTTTTTTCCAAATTAGACAATGTAATCAGAGCGGATAGAGGACCGACTGATTTTAAATTAATTTGGGCAGGATATGGTTTAATATCTGTATTATTTACAACCAAATTTGATCCAGAAAGATCTAACCGGTTAGCTTGATCACCAACATAGCCATTTGTTAAACTCACAGAAAATCTTTTGTCATAGAATGAGTAATTTCCAGCTGCATTCTCCAATTGAGGAAAGCCATTCATTAGATTTATTGTTGCATTAGAAAAAGAATAACCCATTACAACTCTTGGTTTAATGTTGCTTCCAAAAGTTACCGAAGCGTAGAGATTATTTAAGTTTGCACCAAAAACATTTTTCTCCAGCCAAATGCGCCCATTCTTTTTATATTCAGGAGGCCAGTAAGCTATGATATCGTCTTTTGTTGCTTGACTACTTTCTAGATCTGACGAAACCTCCCAACCCCCTTTTCCTGAAATAATTTGTCCCTTTGCGAGGATAACCAACTCTCTCAATGGATCCCGTGCGGATAATTTCAAGATTTCTAAATTGAAAGGCTTAGGCTCCAGCATAAAGTCAATCACTACATCTTCTAATTCGAGTGGGCGCCTATATACTTCAAGCGGGTTGGCTTTTAGTTCAGTTGCCTTAAGAGTGCCGGTGTAATAAGTCCTTTCATTCTCATCAATCTTTAGCTGGACTGATCCTGCTAAGATTGTCTGTAGGTCAGTACTGTTTATGGTTATTTCCTCAAAATTAAGAAGATTAATTTTTCTGTTGTATGAAAAATAGACATTTGCATTATCGAAACCCAAAGGTTTACTTTTATCATCGGCGCGTATAACCCCTGAACCAATCTTTAGTGAAGCATTAATTTCATCGACTTCCATCTCAGAACCGACCTTTGTTCTAAAGGCACCTGAAATTGGTGCTTCAACAACATTCAACCAAGACAGAGCTGGGGCTTGTGCGGCAATTTCTTTAGATGGGAAACCCTCAAATAATATTCCAACGCTTCCATCTCCTGACTTCAGATTTGTTTCATAGTTAACTTGAAGCATTGAAATGTCAGCTCCACCCAGTAAAAATGCAGCGTCTCCACGCACAACTACATCGTCAAGCTGTCTATTTAATTCTATCCTAGCACCGTCGATAACCCAAAGTTTCGACTCTTTTTGATCATCATACTGCACAGTCATGGAAGTGACTGTAAAATTCTCTAAATCCAAAAAAGCTTCTCTTTCAAAAAATTTCCTTAAACCCATCGATTCTGGGGAAAAAATATCATCACTTTCACTGGTGATAAGGATATTTTGTCCAAATTTTATTGAAAAATACCCGGCGGCATCTCTGCGTATCCCAATTGTTAGGCCATCAAGCAAAATGGTGCTTAAATTAAAGTTTCCAGTAGTTATCTGTCGCAGAGATGCCCCCAATTCAACTTTAGATATCTCTAGAAATGGAAGACTATCTACATTATCATAAATCGTAACATCAGAGACGATAATTTTTGGATTAAAATTTTCACTTAACGCAATCTGAACGCGTCCAAATTCAAGCTGACTATTAAAATGTAAATTTTCAATCTCTTCAATTATATAATTTTTCAGGAATTTCGGTGCATCCACAGCTCTAACTGATAAAGTAAAAAGCATCATTAAAACTGCCACTGCAGCAGAACTAATAGTAATAGAAAAAACTGTGAGAAAAGTCCGAATTATAGAATTATCAAAAAACGTTCTAAAAAATATTTTAAGTAGCGTTTGCAATATCTATTCTTTCCTTTAACTCTAGATTACCCACACTAACTTCTGTATCTATTTGCGACTAGTTTAGAAAGTAAAAATATGATGAATGTTCCTTACAGCTCACCAGACGTATCACTTCCTCGAGATGGTGGCGAAATGTTAAACTTAAACAAATTACGACCAAAAAATGTGGTATTATTTTTTTATCCAAGGGACGCAACAGCAACATGTACTAAACAGGCAATTGCCTTTTCTCAAGCAAAAGAAGATTTCGAAAAACTCAATACCGTCATAATTGGAATTTCAAAAGATAATATAAAAAGCCATGAGAAGTTTATTTTAAAAAATGATCTTAAAATACCTCTACTTTCCGATGATAGAGCTGAAATTTGCGAGGCTTTCGACGTTTGGAAAGAAAAATCTATGTACGGTAAGACTTACATGGGAATTGAACGCTCCACCTTTTTAATAGATGGGAACGGCACTGTGGTAAAAGAATGGCGAAAAGTAAGAATTGATAATCATGTTACAGATGTGCTCAATGCAGTGAAGAACTTGTAAAATTTTGTGTTTACTCGTAACTTTTGTTTCTAATCATTTTAGTTTACATAAAGCTTATTAAGTAAAATATATCACCAAAGTCTATGTTACGTAAAATTCCTATATTTATCGAAAATTTCTGGAGCAATTATTTTCCCAGTAGGCAACTATTACTAAAAACGGGATCAGACACTAAATTTTTTACTCTCAGTTCATCAACTCAAGCTATAATTATCTTTGCAGTATTTATTTTTGTAGGTTGGTCACTTTTCTCTTCGCTAATATTTACTTTCAAAGCGCTGAATTTAGGGGTTAAAGAAGACTATTTCGCCAGATCAAACGTGAATTACGAAGATCGAATTGAACAAATATCAGATGAAAAATATTCATATTTCCAAAGAGTTAAAGATGCGGAAGCGAAACTGAGAGAAGCATTGGAAGCCATTGAAGACTTCCAGGTTGAGATAACAAGAGCACAAATACGAGAAGAAGAATTGCAATCAGGCATTCTGATACTACAAGACCTTATAAAACAAACAAAAAGTAATAACCTTGCGGGGTTAGAAGAACAAAAGAACCGCCGCAATAACGTGACTGGTCTGCAACAAGAGAATACTATCAACACACTACCACGAATTTCCATTCTACTGTCACTATTGGAGGAGACTGTCAAAGAGCGCGATGACATTAAAGCAAAATTAGTAAAAGCATTAAGAAAAGTTGATCAACTGTCATATAAAGCAGACTTGTCTCAACAAAACAACGAACAAATATTCAGACAAATTGAAGAAGCATTAGTAATATCAGTCAAACCATTGGAAAAAATGTTTAAATCTGTCGGCCTTGATTTAAACAGTATACTAAATGTTATAAGAAATACTTATTCTGGATATGGGGGGCCAAATCTACCAATTTCAAAACTCCCAATAGACAGCTTGACTGATGATGAAAAATTAGCGGCCGAGTTGGTAGACCAAATCTTAGAGCTCGGCGCTTGGCGAATAGCAGTGCAAAAAATACCATTTGCGCATCCCTTAAATGAAACTTTCAAATACACATCCGGTTTTGGACCGCGTTGGGGTACAATGCACTATGGTACTGATATGGCTGCAAAACAAGGGAGTGCAATCCTGGCCACAGCGGACGGTGTTATTAATTTCGCCGGGTGGGAAAAAGGTTATGGAAAATTAATAAAAATAAAACATGACTTCGGTTATGAAACGCGGTATGCTCACTTGTCAAAAATTAGTGTAAACGTGGGTCAAAGAATTTCTCAAGGCGATCGGATTGGCAAAATGGGTAATACTGGCAGATCAACCGGAACGCATTTGCACTATGAAATTCGAAGAAATGGTAAACCGATAAATCCAATGAAATACATCAGGGCTAGACAAAATGTTTTCTAAAACCAAAATTACAGACCAGAAAAAAAGTAGCGATGCTGCAACACCATTAGTATCAGACGCATCAAGTGAAGAAAAAGAGCTAACTTTTTCAGCTCCTTTTTCTCGATCTAAGCCTGCGGCATCTGTACTGTCGGAAGACTTAAAAGTGATTGGCAACATTAAAACCCTTGGTGATATTCAAGTGGAAGGCCTGGTAGAAGGAGATATTAGAGCTCATCTATTAACCATTGGTGAAAGCGCCACGATCAAAGGGGAAGTAGTTGCAGACGATGTCGTTATAAATGGTCGAATTGCTGGCCGTGTAAGAGGTTTAAAAGTAAGGCTCACATCTACCGCACGCGTAGAGGGAGACATAATCCATAAAACGATCGCAATTGAGTCTGGAGCGCACTTCGAAGGTTCAGTGCAAAGACAGGATGATCCCATTAACCAAAATGCAAAAAATAATAAAAATGAGGCAGCCTCACCCGACCCTTCTAAGATGAAGCAAATTTCGGCAAATGGGTCTGGCTCAAATCCCTCCTCACCAAAAATCATTTCATAAAATTTAGGTTTGAGCTTTTGGCCTGTAATATGTGATTGAAGACCTTGCTAAAAGGGCTTCCTTTTCAGATGATTTAACTAGCACCTCTCCAACAACTAAAGTTTTACCTAATTTTAAAAGATTACAGTCGGCAAATAGCTCCTCATCCATTGTAGGTTTTTTTAGAAAATCTATAGAACAATTTGTGGTCACGGCCAGAGGCTCCTTGCCAATATGTGCCAGAAGCAAAATATACATTCCGATATCAACAAGACTAAAAATCGTTGGACCGGAAACTGTTCCTCCTGGTCGCAAATTTTCTTGTGTGATATTTTGAGTAACTCTTGCATATCCCTGCTGCAGATCAACAATTCTATACCTATTAACTACCTGTGGAAAAACTTCGTCTAGGTAACTTGATAATTCTGAAATTGAAAATTGTAATTTCATTGATACCTCGGTACAAAAACTCTAATTACATATGAATTAAATCTAGAAAGAGAACAAGATGAGTCTGGTAGAGAGAATTGATCGCGGTGCAATCTGTAGGTTATTACTTAACCAGCCCAGTAGATTAAATGTACTTTCAGATAATTTACTGAATGCTCTACAAAAGGAACTTGATAGCATAAATAAAAGTAATAACATACGTTGTGTTATTATTTCAGGAGCTGGGAATGGTTTCTGCGCTGGTCATGATCTTAAGGAAATGACTAAGCAAAGGCAAAATCCTGATGGCGGAGTCGGTTATTTTCAGGATCTGTTTGTAAGATGCTCAAAAATGATGACTACTATTCAATCTTTACCACAACCTGTAATTGCACAAGTGCATGGCATTGCAACAGCTGCTGGTTGTCAACTTGTAGCAAGTTGTGATTTAGCAGTTGCAGATGAAAGTGCGCGCTTTGGCGTAAACGGCGTTAATATTGGACTGTTTTGTTCCACACCAATGGTAGCTCTAACACGAGCCGTTGGACGCAAAAAAGCTTTCGAGATGCTTGTGACGGGGCAATTTATTGAAGCGAAAGAAGCAAAGGAAATTGGTTTAATCAACAAGGTTTCTAAAATTGGTAAACTGGAAGAGACAGCAGATGAATTAGCGTTGCAAATAGCTAGTAAACTGGGTGATGCAGTTAAAATAGGGAAAGAGGCATTCTACAAACAAGGTGAAATGGGCATAAATGATGCCTACTGTTATACTGGTGCTGTGATGGCCGAAAATATGATGTTCGAGCAAACAAAGAAGGGAATTAACCTTTTCTTAAATAAGAAAATACCAGAATGGGACCAATGATCTCATTAATCAATTACATTGCAGGTAAAATATGAAGACCTCAAAAATCCTTACAATTATTGGTGGCGGAATGGCAGGGTGTGAGGCTGCATGGCAAGCTGCTAATATGGGAGTTAGGGTCAATTTGTATGAAATGAGGCCGAAAGTAAAAACATTTGCACATAATACAGATTATTTGGGTGAAATGGTTTGTTCGAACTCCTTTAGGTCAGACGATAACGAATACAATGCCGTTGGCCTTCTGCAATGGGAAATGTACGAAGGGAATGGCTTAATTATTAAATCTGCACTTGATAATAGACTTCCAGCCGGAGGTGCTTTGGCAGTTGATAGAGATAATTTTGCAAAATGCATCACAAATAAAATAAACCAACACCCTAATATAAGGGTAATTAACGATGAAAATGTCGAATTAGAACATTTTGATAAGGTAATCGTTGCGACAGGTCCATTAACCTCGAAAAGACTAGCAGATCGTATAAGAAAACTAACAGGCAATGATGCCTTATCATTTTATGATGCGATCGCCCCAATCGTATACAAAGACTCCATTGATATGTCCAAAGCATGGATGCAATCGCGATACGATAAGGGCGAAACAGAGCAAGAAAAAAAAGCATATTTAAACTGCCCAATGACAAAAATTCAGTATGAAAATTTTATAGATGCCTTATTGGAGGCCGAAAAAACTGAATTTCGCGACGAAGAACACATTGAATACTTTAATGGCTGCTTACCAATTGAAGTTATGGCAGAGCGTGGACGGGAAACCTTGAGGTTTGGACCAATGAAACCAGTTGGCTTAACAAACCCAAATAGCAAAGAAAAACCATATGCTGTCGTTCAATTGAGGAAAGACAATGCTATAGGCACACTGTATAATATCGTTGGTTTTCAAACAAAGATGAAATACGGAGCTCAAAAAAGCGTTTTTTCTATGATACCCGGGTTAGAAAATGCAAATTTTGCGCGATTGGGCGGGATTCACCGAAATACATTTCTAAACTCACCCCAATTATTAGATAGAGAAATGCGCTTAAAATCATCACCAAACATTAGATTTGCCGGACAAATAACAGGAGTTGAAGGCTATGTGGAAAGTGCCGCAATGGGATTGATTGCAGGTCGCTTTGCAGCAGCTGAGATTCTGGGCCTACAGAAAGATGAAGTCCCATCAAATACAGCCACTGGCGCACTTTTAAACCACATCTCAGGTGGGGCAGACCATAACTCTTTTCAACCAATGAATGTGAATTTTGGCCTGTTTGATCCGATTGACAGTTTGAAATCTGGCAGAAAAGCAAGAAAAACTAGATACAAAGCATATACTGATCGGGCGAAGTCCTTGTGGAAAGAGTGGGAAGCTAGCTGGCACTAGACATTAAGGAGGAAAAAGAGCTAAATCTTATGTATGTGTGCGGATTTTTTGGATAAGGTGTATAAGGCCGAATACAAAGACCCTAGAGATTTATATCGGGACTGGGCCGATACCTACGACAACGAGCTAGCTCAAAACGAATATACCACGCCCATTAGAACAGCCAAAGCATTAACAAAATTTGCTTCTAATAAGTCTATATCGATATTAGATTTTGGCTGCGGCACAGGTCTGTCTGCAGAAGCTCTCATTTCATGCGGATTTTCAAATATTGATGGCATTGATATTTCAAATGAAATGATTGAAATCGCCCGTGAAAAACGGATCTATAGAAACTTAGAGTGCTTTAATCCAGACAAAGGTATCCCAGTTAAAAAAAATGAGTATTCCATAATTACTGCCATCGGCGTAATAAGCGTCGGCGCAGCCCCAATTTCAATATTTGATGAAGTCTTCAATTTGCTTCCTAAAGATGGATTATTTGCTTTTTCGTTCAATGAACATTCTTTAATGGTCCCAGAATACTCTTTGAAAGTTGAACAAACAGTTAATGAAAAAAAAGCAGTGCAACTATTCTGCGAACTAGGACCGCACATTTTAAAACGAGATTTAAAGTCAATGGTATATATTATCAAAAAGTTATGACTTTTATAACTCGATTTGCACCATCACCAACGGGGCCTATGCATCTTGGACATGCTTACTCTGCAATGCTGGCTTATTATATTTCACAGGAAAACGACGGCGATTTTTATTTAAGGATTGAAGATTTAGACCAATCGAGAGCAAAAATTCAATGGGAAGAACAAATATATGAAGATCTTAGCTGGCTCGGCATAAAATGGAATAAGACTGTTTTAAGACAATCTGAAAGATTAGAACTTTATTTCACTGAAATGTTAAAGAAAGCTGAAAATTTTGGTCTTTTCATATGCAGATGTTCTCGCGGTGATATTGCCTCAATTACGTCAGCACCACATGGGGCGGATGGGCTAGTTTATCCGGGCACATGCCGAAATGGCAAACATAGCTTCTCAACGGAAATGCGAAAAAATCCAGATTTATTGCAAAGCAATATTCGCATGCACCCAATGCTCGATAAAACATCTTTCAATTTTCAAGAAAATATATTTCGGAAGAGCGAACCAGCTTTCACATTTTCTGAATTTAAAAAAAGTATCGGAGACGTTGTTTTATGGAGACGGGGTTATGCAGCCTACCATTTAGCTAGCGTTATAGACGATGCACATCAAGGTGTAACGGACGTCATAAGAGGAGAAGATTTATTCGAGGCAACAAAAATTCACGTCGTCATTCAGAATGTACTAGAGTTGCCGACACCTAAATATCATCATCATAGGTTAATCCTTGATGAGGCAGGCCATCGACTGGCAAAGAGAAGTGATGCGCAATCAATAAAAACGTACAGAGCACTTGGGTATACCCCTGAAGATATTAGGGAATTACTAGGGTTAGTCTAGAAAATAACAAACAAGTAAAACTAATCGATGACTAGTGCTCTAATATAACAGTCTCATTTTCATTAATTAATTTATTGAAAAAACAGCTTGTTCTGTTTGTGTGACATGCCGGTCCTTTTTGCCTAACCAGGAGTAAAATTGCATCATTATCACAATCAAAGCGAAGCTCTATTAACTCTTGGGTATGCCCAGAGGTAGCCCCTTTCTCCCACAGGGCACTACGAGAGCGAGACCAATAAGTAACACGCTTGGTCTCTAGGGTCTGCCGGATGGAGTCCACATTCATCCAAGCCAGCATTAAAACTGTTCCAGATTCAAAATCTTGAGTGATCGCAGGCATCAACCCCTTTTCATTAAATTTTAGCTGGCTTAATTCAAATTTCATTTTCATTCACTATATTGTTTTTATAATTATTGTATTATTTATATAACTGACAGCCGGGGTAAAAGAGTATATTTGGACAATGACGAATAATAACGACCTAATCGATTTATATTCTAAGCGAATATTAGCCTTAGCAGCCGACATTGAGCATACAAAAAGGTTGGATAACCCTCAGAGCACCGTAAAAAAACGATCTCCTATGTGTGGATCAATGGTGACAGTAGATATATGTCTAAATGAAAACAAAGTAGTTGATTATGGACATGAGGTAAAAGCCTGTGCACTTGGCCAAGCAGCCGCAAGCGTAATATCAAAATCAATTATTGGGAGTGATGTGGATCAAATACTTACTGCTCGTGAAGAATTGATTGATATGCTAACTAAAAATGGTTCTTCCCCTAATAAACCTTTTGAAGAGCTCGAAGTGCTACAACCTGCGAAAGATTTTAAAAATAGACACTCATCTATTCTCTTAACCTTTGATGCAATAGCAGATGCAATTGATGAAATAAATAAACCGGAGCCTATAAAAACATCCTAAATCTCAAATAAGATTTCATGATCCTAATTTAATAGAATGATGGTAAGTGAAGCCCGGCAAACAATATTAAAATCAAAGAAACACAACCGATAGCGTCTTTTACAAAACCAATCCCGTTACCTGATAAAATATTCTTAAGTTCAGTGCGCATAATTAGACCCTTTGTTTATGTTTTGTTCTTTTTTCACAAAAGGTTTCAAATGTAAAGAACTTTTTAAGAACATTTGGGGAATATTTAAATAATCTATCCTACGGATAATAAACGAAACGCTTGCTCTTGGCCTAGTAGCCAAAGCAAATTGCGGGATGCGTTACCTTTTTTTGTCAAACGCAAAGTTGGGTCTTTCTCAAGCAAAAGTCGAGCGTCCTTTTGAGCAATTTCAATTAAGTGTTCTTGATGATAGATGTCGGCAATTCTAAAACGCGGCAATCCCGATTGAGCAGTTCCAATCATATCCCCGGCTCCTCTCATTTGCAAATCAAGCTCAGCTATTTTGAACCCATCCTCAGTTTCTCGTAAAATACTTAGTCGTCTCTCACCATTTTCGCTTAATGGGGCCTTGTATAGAAGAATACAACTACTATCTGAGGTTCCCCTACCAACCCTCCCACGCAACTGATGCAATTGAGCTAAACCAAATTTTTCTGCATGCTCTATAACGATTATATTAGCGCTTGGGACGTCTACACCAACCTCGATCACCGTCGTCGAAACCAGAACTTTAATTTCTCCCTCACTAAACTTTTTCATAACTTCATCTTTTTCGTCAGAATTCATTTGACCATGGACTAGGCCTACTTCGCCTTCTCCTAAATTAGCTCGAAGAGCCTTAAAACGATCCTCAGCAGCCGTATATTCTAGAACCTCACTCTCCTCTATTAATGGGCAAACCCAATAAGCTTGATTTTTTTTATCGATTGCCTTTTTTAACTTTAATACAATTTCATTCACTCGATTATCGGAAATAATTACAGTTTTTACCGGTTTACGACCTGCTGGCTTGTCAGTTAAAACTGTGAGGTCCATTTCACCGTATTGCGATAACGCGAGCGATCTTGGTATTGGGGTCGCAGTCATGACTAACACATCTACACTTTGCCCTTTTTCACCTAGAGCCAATCTCTGCCGAACACCGAAACGATGCTGCTCATCTATTATTGCCAAACGCAAGTCTAAGAAATGAACACCAGATTGAAACACAGCATGAGTTCCGATCAAAATATGAATTTTGCCATCTAGTAGTGCTGCAAGCTTTCTATCTCTTTGTTTGCCCTTATCTCTTCCAGTTAAAGCGTCGACAACAACTCCCACTTTATTCCCTAGAGGGCGTAAATTCTCAAGATGTTGTTGAACCAAAATTTCCGTTGGGGCCATCAACACACCTTGCCCGCCAGCCTCAACAGCTGATAATAACGACAGAAAAGCAACAACTGTTTTTCCTGAGCCTACATCCCCCTGCAAAAGCCTGTTCATTTTG
The DNA here is from genome assembly GCF_965655845.1 of Candidatus Salinivivens marinus. Taxonomy (NCBI): domain Bacteria; kingdom Pseudomonadati; phylum Pseudomonadota; class Alphaproteobacteria; order Rhodobacterales; family Paracoccaceae; genus Candidatus Salinivivens; species Candidatus Salinivivens marinus. The sequence continues at coordinate 8,878 of NZ_CBFHHX010000012.1, read as the reverse complement.
AAAGGTTTAGCTAAATCCTCTTTTATATCTTCTATGGAAACTTTTTGAGATTTTGTTAATTTAAAATCCAACTCATCTACGGCCGAGGCTACCAGATCACCAGTTCCGACTGTCTTGCGCCCAACCTTTTTCCGATTATTAACCCGCGCAATCGCAAGCGTCAGTTGGTGCGCATAAAGTTCGTCATATGATAGGCGTTCCCGAGCGGGGTAACTTGGAGCAACTGCTTCTTGTGAGGTTGGTTCATGCACGAGTTTTAAAGCTTGCCTCCAATCTGGCCATGACCTGCTCTTCTTCAAACTTGGATCAATCCATTCTTCAAGTTCAGGCAACAATTGAAGTGCTGAATGTAATGACTTGCGCATGATTTTTTGAGTGATACCCGCAGTTAAAGGATAAATTGCTTGGAACCTCTCAATTTTTATCTTTTCTGAAGGTTGAACGATATATTCAGGATGCACGACCTGCTGAATACCATCAAATAATTCGAGTTTTCCAGAAATAATTCGTTTTTCTCCAACCGGTAAAACCTTATTTAAATGATCCTTTCGAGCATGAAAAAAAACTAAATTGAAACTTACCTCTTGATCTTGCACGATGACTTTATAAGCAGTTTGTTTGGATCGCCCCGGCTGATGTTTTAGAACAGTCACTTCAACCACAACATATCTGCCTGAGGGGTACATAAAAACTGTATCCACTAATTCTCGCTTTATGCCTGAGATTGGCAATGTGAGAATTAAATCTAAAGGCTTCTCGATTAATAGCCCTCTCATTTTTCTTTCAATACCGGGGCCAATACCTTCTAAACTGGTTAAAGATTTATGAAGAGGGAATAGTATCTCCGGACGATTAGTCATCTCTTTTCAACCAGAGAAAGCCAATCATCCTCATTAATTATTTCTACACCGAGTTCAGTTGCCTTCTTGGCTTTTGAACCAGCGCCGGGACCAGCTACTACCAAATCAGTATTCGAAGAAACAGAACCTGCAACCTTTGCCCCTAACTGTTCTGCTGAAACCTTGGCTTCGTCTCTGCTCATACGCTCCAGTTTACCGGTGAATACAATTATTTTATTTGCAATAGGGCTATCTGAAACTTCATGAACGGGAAAATCCTTAATCGATAGCTGCTTCACTAATCTGTCAATACTCGTACGTTGAGGGCCAGGTGAAAAAGCCTCAACTAACGAATGAACCATTACATTGCCAACCCCATCAATCGACAAAAGCTTTTCCAATTCATCAGTTTTACTGTTTCCGACACGCTCCATAGAACTTATAAAATCAGTCCAATTAAGGTAATGTGCAGCAAGCAACTTAGCAGCAGTTTCACCAACATGCCGTATGCCTAGGCTGAAAAGTAGAACTGCGAAGTCAATTTCTTTCTTTGAATTAATAGCTTCAAAAAGATTTGCAGCACTTTTCTCACCCCATCCCAGCCTATCTTTTAGCTTTACTGGGTTTGTTTCATCACGTTCTTGAATGGTAAAAATATCTGCTGGCTCACGAATTGATAAATCTACATCATTGAAGAACATCTCAATTTGTTTTGCCCCTAATCCCTCAATATCAAGTGCTTTACGAGAGACGAAATGCTTTAAACGCTCAATGGCCTGTGCCGGACAAATAAGACCCCCGCTGCATCTACGAACAGCGTCACCCACCTCCCTTAAAGCTGCTGAACCACATTCTGGACAAACAGTTGGAAATTCGAACTTTTCCGATTTCTCTTCTCTCTTTGAATGGTCCACATCGGATATCTTGGGTATTACGTCTCCAGCTCGATAAATCTGAACCGAGTCTCCAATACGGATATCTTTCCCATCTCTTATTGGCTTTCCAACATTATCAAAACCGGAAATATAATCTTCGTTGTGCAAAGTTGCATTCGATACCACCACTCCACCTACTGTCACAGGGAGGAGCCGAGCGACAGGGCTCAAAGCGCCTGTGCGACCAATTTGGATTTCTATAGATAAAATTTGAGTCCAGGCTTTTTCAGCAGCAAATTTATGAGCAATTGCCCAACGTGGCGTAGTCGTTCTAAATCCTAATCTTCTTTGGGCCTCAAGGTTGTTTACCTTATAAACAATGCCATCGATATCATAATCTAAAGAAGCTCTTTGTTTTTCTATCTTTTCATAATATTTGATCAGATCTTCAACTTTTTGAAAAGTTTCAGTAAGCGGATTAGTAGAAAATCCAAACTCCGCGAGCTTGCTAATTGCTAAATATTGACTAGAAGCAAAATGCTCTGAAATTGATCCCCAAGAATACGCGAAAAACCGCAGTGGTCTTTCCTTTGTAATAAGCGGATCTAGTTGCCTAAGAGACCCTGCTGCTGCGTTTCTCGGGTTAGCAAAAACTTTGGCACCCGCTGACACCTGTCTAGCATTTAAGTCATTAAAATCTTTGTGTCCTATATACACTTCTCCGCGAACTTCCAAAAGTTTAGGCGCATTTATTAGTGTGTGAGGTATGTCAGCGATCGTTTTTGCATTTTCAGTTACATTTTCACCGACAGAGCCGTCACCCCTTGTGGACGCTAATACCAATCGTCCATCTTCATATCTTATGCTGAGTGATAGGCCATCAATTTTAGGCTCGGCAGTGTATTCCAAGTTTTGACTACCCGACATATTTAGGTACTTTTTCAATCTCTCATCAAAACTTACTATATCATCTTCACTAAATGCATTACTTAGTGACATCATTTTGACTTCATGAACGACCTTTGCGAAAGCATTAGAGACCGTGGAGCCAATTTGATCAGATGGGCTATTTACTAACTTTAAATGAGGGAAAAGATCTTCAATTTCTTTATTGCGAACTTTGAGCCGATCATATTCAGCATCGGAAATTTTAGGATCATCAAGTTCATGATAATTTTTATCAGCATCCTTTATTTCTTTAGCCAATATTTTTAATTCTATTTCCGCTTCATGCTCGGACAGATCTAAAATATTTTTATTTCTGATCACCTTCAAACCTTCTTATTCAAAAATAATTTTTACTTTAAATCCTATCTATCTCAAAGATAAAAAAAACTTCATTATCCTTTAATAGTATTAACTTAAGTGAACAATTACCATCGAAAGGTAGATTACTAGAACATTAATGAAACCTACAGTCACTGATTATTTTCTTTAGTTGTTTATGCCAACTAAAATTGATGAGGATCAATAAATTTTGTATATTTCTTGGCTGTTAAATTAGTTAATTACACTATATTTATCACATAGTAGGGCCAAATAGTCTTAGGAACAGCTACCTTATGGGATTACAGAAATTAAATTCTTTAGGTTTTAAAAAACCAGAGGCTGAAACAAGAGTAGTTGTTGCAATGTCGGGAGGCGTTGATAGCTCAGTGGTAGCAGCAATGCTTAAATCAGAGGGTTATGATGTTATTGGTGTAACACTGCAACTTTACGATCATGGCGCTGCATTATCAAAAAAAGGAGCCTGTTGTGCTGGTATTGATATTCACGACGCACGACGCATCGCGGAAAAATTAAATTTCCCTCATTACGTTTTAAACTATGAGAATGTATTCAAGGAACAGGTAATTGATGAATTCGCTGAAAGTTACCTGGCCGGAGCTACGCCGGTACCGTGTATAAGATGCAATGAACGCATAAAATTTAAAGACCTTTTAGAAACTGCAAGAGATTTAAACGCAGATTGTATGGCAACCGGCCATTACATACGCCGCACTCAAGGCATTAATAAGGCGGAATTACATTGCGCTGCGGATTATTCTAGAGACCAAAGTTACTTTTTATTCTCCACCACAAATGAGCAACTTGAATTCCTAAGATTTCCATTGGGAAGTCTTGGTTCAAAAAAAGAAACTCGGATGCTTGCCAAAAAATTTAATCTAAGTGTGTCCGATAAACCAGATAGCCAAGATATTTGTTTCGTGCCCAATGGAAATTATGCGTCTGTCATCGAAAAACTGCGTCCAGAAGCTATGGATCCTGGTGAGATTGTGGATCATGAGGGAAATTTTGTGGGAACCCACCAGGGCGTAATTCATTACACCGTAGGACAAAGACGTGGCTTGGGCATTGGAGGTTTAGAAAAACCACTATATGTTATCAAATTAGACGTAGAAGAAAAAAAGGTGATTGTAGGACCTAAAGCTCTTTTAAAAACTACTCATGTACCTATTGAGCAGATAAACTGGTTGGGAGATGGGTCCCTTCAGAGCAAAAAAGAGTGGTATTTATCAGTGAAAGTTCGCTCAACTAGACCACCTAGTGAGGCAATTTTAAGACCAATTAACGACTATTCTGCCTCTGTTGAACTAATTACTCCAGAAGAAGGCGTTTCACCTGGACAGGCCTGCGTATTTTACGAGCGAAGCGGAACTCGGGTACTTGGCGGCGGTTGGATTACTCGATCAAAAAATTGATTTGAAGATCACTTAAAGCTGCGAGTATTGGTAAAAGTGTACTCTGTCATTTGTTTGTATATTTCTCCGGCCCTTAAGAATGCATTCGGGAACCCCTCGTTATTTGGGCTATCTGGCCAAAGTTGTGGTTCTAAGGCGATTCCTTGAAATGGCTTCAAAGGAGGATTAAGAGACGAGCCAGTATAAACTTGTAAACCCGGCTCTGTTGTAGATAGAACCATTTTGCATCCAGAAGCTACCAACTCTGCAACCTCACGCAGCTCAGTCACGCTGGAAGAAAAACAAAAATTGTTATCTAACGAAGCTACAGCCCCGCGCTGATCTGAAAGTTTGGTCTCTCTTCGAAAATCAAACTTTGACCCACCAACGTTTATTAATCTTCCAGTGGGTAATTTATTATTATCGATCTCAACAATTTCATCAGATTTAACCAAAAGGTAATGGTTTTTTAAGTTACCGGAGTAATCTAAATTGAAGTAACTATGATTGGTAAAGTTACACAGGCTTATTTGAGGAGTTCTGGCTTCGATAATTATTTTTAATTTAGCGCCATCTAACTCGTATCTCACCTTTACAGACAAACTTCCGCCAAACCCCATGTCCCCATCATTGAATTGATATGACAGTTCAACAAAATCATCATCATAGTTCTCTATTTTCCAAGGCCCATTATGGCAGGATTGAGAGCCACCGTGCAGGGTTGTCGAAAATTCGTTTTTATCTAGTTCGAATTTCTTAGATTCAAAAAAATATTGACCATTGGAAATACGATTAGCATATCGTCCAATTATTACGCCTAAGTAGTTCTTATCAGAAAAATAATCTTGGAGCGAAGCATATCCTAGAACTATAGAATTTTCAAAACCACTGAACCTAAGATCTTTGAGAGTTGCGCCAAAATTAAGTATTTCGGCCTGCAATATGTCGCTCTCTAAACTAATCGAAAAGACATCAAAGCCTTGATTATGTGTTCCTATTTTTGAAATGCCTGGCATTTAGCAAAATAAATTTTGTCTGTAATTTCTTTTGACCAATACTAAAAACCTAAAGCTCCACAGAAAACAACTTATTACGTGCTTGTTGTAGTTTTTTAAAATCTTCTCCAGCATGATAGGATGAACGCGTTAAAGGAGTTGCAGATACCATTAAAAACCCTTTACCTAAAGCTGCTTTTTCATAAGATAAAAATTCATCTGGATTTACAAATCGATCAACTTTGTGGTGTTTAGGAGTGGGCTGCAAGTATTGGCCTATAGTTAAAAAATCTATGTCTGCCGCCCTCATATCATCCATAACCTGAAGCACTGCCTGTCTGTCTTCACCCAAGCCGACCATTATCCCTGACTTAGTGAACATCGTTGGGGCTATTTCCTTTACCCGCTGAAGTAGACGTAGAGAATGAAAATATCGAGCCCCTGGCCTAACTTCAGGATACAGACCAGGAACTGTCTCCAAATTATGGTTAAAAACGTCTGGAGATGCGTTAACAACAATTTCTAAAACAGTCTCGTCACACTTCAGAAAATCTGGTGTCAGTATTTCGATCGTCGTATTGGGACATTTATTTCGAATAGCTTTTATTGTCTTTGCAAAATGCTGCGCACCACCATCCTCCAAATCATCTCTATCAACTGACGTAATAACTACATGACTTAACCCAAGCTTTTGAACCGTATCCGCTACTTTAACAGGTTCAAAAACATCAAGTCCTTCTGGCCGTCCTGTGGCAATATTACAAAAAGTACAACCGCGTGTGCAAATGTCACCCATTATCATCATAGTTGCGTGCCCTTGGCTCCAACACTCACCAACATTGGGACACCCCGCCTCTTCACAGACAGTGACTAATCCATTCTCTCGGATCAAATTCTTTGTTTTTAAATACTCTTTACTCGTTGGTGCTTTAACCCGTATCCAACTCGGTTTTTTAGGTTGCTTATTATCCGACCGATGTGCTTTTTCCGGATGGCGCTCAGCTGGAATTTTTAAATTGCGCATTTTAACTCCTGTACTCCAACCAAATTTTATCAAATATTTTCATAAAGTGAAAATATTATATTACATACCAGCTATGCATCCTGGAAAAAGCACATATATCAGTCAATTTAAAGAAAACTATCAGGCATAGATGATTTTTTATTTGCAATGTATGTATCCAAAGCTTCTGAAATATCAGGGCTTAAAGTAGGCTTTTGGTAGTTTGCTAGCATTTGCTCTACTCTTAATGCAGCCAAATTCATGCTATCTTTTGCGCCTTCCTCTTCCCAAGTTTCAAAAGGTTTATAATCGAGCACCTCAGTACGCCAGAATGCTTCTTTAAAATTCGCTTGAGTATGCGCGCAACCGAGATAGTGTCCCCCAGGGCCAACCTCGTGTATCGCGTCTAACGCCTGATCATTTTCAGTTATACTCACACCTCTTGCGAGATGGTGTAAAATACCTAACTGATCTGCATCTAAAACAAATTTTTCAAAAGATGAGACCAAACCACCTTCTAACCAGCCACACGCGTGCAACATAAAATTCACGCCACCAAGAAGCGCTGCGTTCAAGGTGTGCGTCGTTTCGTATGCTGCCTGAGCGTCTGGCAGTTTAGATCCACAAAGACTTCCACCAGAGCGAAACGGCAAATTGAAGCGCCTAGCTAGCTGCCCCGCTCCGTATAAAATTTGAGATGCTTCTGGAGTTCCAAAAGTTGGGGCACCAGAATTCATATCGATCGAAGACACAAAAGCGCCAAAAATAACTGGCGCACCTGGTCTTACTAACTGAGAATAGCTAATCCCGGCCATTACTTCCGCCAGTACCTGCGTCAAAGTTCCAGCAACAGAAACTGGCGCCATAGCTCCCCCAACAATAAAGGGCGAGACTATACAGGCTTGATTGTTCTTGGAGTAAATTTCTAATGCGCCCATCATAACATCATCAAAGGTCATGGGTGAGTTGATATTTATCAACGAAGTCATTACTGCGTTCTCTTGAACAAAGTCTTTACCAAATAATATTTCACACATCTCAACGCTATCTTGTGCACGGCTTGGCTCGGTAACCGACCCCATAAACGGCTTATCTGATAAAGTCATATGAGCATGGAGCATATCTAAATGTCTTTTGTTTACCGGGATGTCGGTCGGTTCACATACTGTTCCCCCAGAATGATGCAGCCACTTCGACATGTATCCTAGTTTAACAAATTTTTTGAAATCATCCATTGTCGCATAGCGACGTCCACCCTGAAGATCCCTCACAAAGGGAGGACCGTAAACAGGAGCGCATACTAAGCTGTTACCCCCAATCGCGACATTCTTTGAGGGATTTCTCGCATACTGAACATATTTGCTTGGAGCGGTGCTCATTAGACTTTTGGCTAACCCCTTTGGCAGCCTCACTCTTTCTCCATCAACTTCAGCACCAGCATCCTGCCAACGTTTAAGCGCTGCAGGATTATTTACAAAATTAACTCCAACATCTTCTAGTATTGCTTCTGCATTCGTCTCAATTATCTCCAACGCTTCATCATTTAAAACATTAAACAATGGAATGTTGCGCTCAATATACTTGGCAGTCTCAAAATTTACGGATGTACGCTCCGCTCTCCGTGCTGCTCCACCACCACCACGAGAGCGTCTTTTCACTGCCTTAGAGTCAGACATTACCTAGCGCCTTTCAATTTTTGTATGCGTTAAGGTTCTATAATCCAATGTTAAAATCCCATATGAAATTTACGGCTAATCAGACGTGAAAGCGACATTTTAACGAAACTTGATTAAGTTGATCAAAATGACTGCAAAAAATCCTGTTTTGAAAGTTTGTTATCATAATAACGCGACGCTACTTGCGTCAATCGAACGTTAAGCTTATTAGCCTCAACATGCAAAATCACCAACGCTTACTTATTATAGATTTCGGTAGCCAAGTTACTCAACTAATCGCCAGGCGTTTAAGAGAACTGTCAATATATTGTGAAATACACCCATTCCAAAATGTTACTAAAAAATTTCTACAAGAGTTTAAAGCTGAAGCCATTATTTTATCAGGTGGACCATCTAGTATCACTGACGAAAATTCACCGAAACCGCCTAATTTAGTTTTCGAACTAGATATACCAGTCCTTGGTATTTGTTATGGACAACAGGTAATGATGGCGATGCTAGGAGGTCACGTAGATAAAGGGATCGGCACTGCCGAATTTGGTAGAGCTATTTTGCATAAGACAGATCGTGAAACGCCATTACTTGAGGGGTGGTTTTCAACAAATCAAGAACAAGTATGGATGAGCCACGGTGATCATGTCAGTAAGATTGCGCCAGGCTTTGAAGTATTTGCTACTTCTCAAAATGCACCTTTTGCAATCATAGCAAATCATGAGCGAAAGCTGTACGCAGTTCAATTTCACCCTGAAGTTCATCATACTCCCAAGGGCTCAACACTTTTGGAAAACTTTTGCCGCATAGCCGGCTTT